>CAZBJT010000216.1:0-3566 GCA_964492215.1 uncultured Planctomycetales bacterium
ATAGCTAAAATAGTGTATATTATTTTAGTGAGAAAAGAGCTTTATCTAAGGCCGCGAGACTTTCGCGGCCTTTTTTATTTTAGAAATGTTGATACCCGCTGCTTTTGATAAATTCACCCCTATTTCCCGTAATCTTTCCAATCGGATAAAAGAAAAAAGATTGTTGGCTCTCTTGCCACGCCATTAAAGCTTTGGCTTTGGCTTGACCTAAAGTAAAAAGCAATTCGAAATCTTCGCCGTCGCTTAAGACTTCCTTAATGCCTACTCCCTTATGTCTGGGGATAGTCGCCTCATCCAAACGTGCTCCGACCCCGGAAGCTTTTAAGATATGATTTAAATCACCGGCTAGCCCGTCGGATATATCCATCATGGCCGAGGGTTTGAAGTTTTTGACTAAAAACCGGGCTTGGGCCACGCGTGGGGTAAATGTTAAATGGCCGCCGCTTTTGAATGAACCGCCTAAAGCACCGGTGACAAAGATCTGATCACCTTTTTTAGCGCCGTCACGGGTGACTAAGGATTTCTTTTCGACTTCACCTAAAAGAGCGACATTGATAATGACCTTGTCACTTTTGATCGTGTCACCGCCGACAATGCTCACATCGAACTGTTTAGCCAAGGCCTGCATGCCTTGATAAAGGTTTTCGAGGAAACGCACAGGCAAGTTGCGAGGCACACCTAAAGACACCACTGCAAAAGTGGGCAAACCACCCATGGCCGCGATATCGCTGATATTACAAGCCAAGGCTTTATGACCAATGGCTTGCGGCTTCATCCGACGAGTAAAATGCACCCCTTCGGCCATCATGTCGGTGGTAAAGAGCAAGAACTTATCTTTATTATACGGCAATACCGCCGTATCATCGCCAATACCTTTAATCACACGCAAAGAAACAGGCGCATATTTCTTCAACACATCAATTAAACCAAATTCACCCAGTTGAGAAAGTTCCATCACCATCACCTAATTAATTAATTGGTAGCGTCTACCAATTAATTTGATCTCCATTATTTAATTGGTAGACGGCACCAATTAATTTACCAACTTGGATTTGATATTTCGTAAATATGGCGGCCGGATGATGCCGTATTCGGTGACTATGCCGGCGATTAGCTTCGACGGGGTTACGTCGAAGGCCGGGTTATATACTTTGACACCTTGCGCGGCGGTGCGTATGCCGGCGATATGGGTTACTTCATCCGAATTACGTTCCTCAATAGGGATTTGACTGCCGGATTTGATCTTTAAATCAAAGGTGGACTTAGGAGCCACGATATAAAACGGGACTTTATGGTATTGGGCTAAGACCGCCAGCATATAGGTGCCAATCTTATTGGCGGCATCCCCATTGGAAGCAATGCGATCCGCCCCGGCGAAAATGATATCGATCTTGCCCTTGGCCATGAGGCTTGCGGCCATATTGTCGCAAATAAGTGTGGTATCAATTTTCTCCTGCATTAATTCCCAGCAGGTCAGGCGTGCACCTTGCAGCAATGGGCGCGTTTCACAGGAGTAAACGCTGAATTTCCGGGCGGCTTTCTTGGCGCTATAAAAAACACCGAGGGCCGTACCATAATCAACGGTGGCTAAAGCCCCGGCATTGCATACGGTCAGGCAATTCATACCGTTCTTGATCAGCTTAGCCCCATGCGCACCCATTTGACGGCAGACTTGTTGGTCTTCTTTAAATATTTCAATCGCACGTTTATGGAGCAAGGCGTTTAATGTCGTCACATTTGCTTGTGGGTTTTCGGCAACCACAGTCCGCATTTCATTGAGCATATTAAATAAATTAACTGCCGTCGGACGTGACGTTGCTAAATAATCGCAGGTCTTATGAAATAACTTTAAGAATTTCGCCTTATCATTGCCTTTAAATTTCTGCACGCCTAATAAAACACCGAAGGCAGCTGCCACACCAATGGCCGGAGCCCCGCGCACAGACAAGCGCTTGATGGCATGCCACATGGTGTCGACATCGCGGCAATTGATATACTCTAATTTATTGGGCAATTTGGTTTGGTCGATGATCCTGGCACAACCATTGACCCATTTGATGGTTTCGATGGCCATTACTTCTTCTCCCCTACTTCAATGCGTGGAAATAAAGGCGGATGTGTTTTTAATACTGTACCGACTTTTAAACCACCCCACACCGGCAGCGTGCCTGAAGCACCCAAGACATCCAGCACAATGGCTGTTTTATTAGGCATGACCGGACTTAATAGAATGGTGGCAATACGTAAGCCTTCACCGGCGGTATATAAGACACGCTCGGCAGCCTCTATGTCCGTCTTGGCTAACTTCCATGGGGCTTGGGTTTCTATATATTTGTTTAAGGCATCGACGAAATCAAGGGTCACACCAACCGCTTCCTGCACCTTGAATTCAGCGACGAGTTGTTTGACCCGCTGCGGCAAGGCATCGGCTTGGGCCTTGATAGCTTCTTCCGCTGCTGTCAATGCACCCGGCTCAGGCACTACCCCGCCATGGTTCTTGCCGATCAAACCACTCACGCGATTGAGTAAATTGCCGTAATCATTAGCTAAGTCACTATTGAAACATTTAATAAAGCTCTCGGGGGTAAAATTAGCATCTGACCCCAAGACCATTTCCCGCATCAAATAAAAACGCACGGCATCGACCCCATAGGTCTCGATCAAATCCAAAGGATTGACCACATTGCCCAAAGATTTGCTCATCTTATCCTGCCCCATCAACCACCAGCCGTGGGCAAAGATGACTTTAGGCAAAGGCAGCCCCAAAGAAAAAAGCATGGTGGTCCAATACACGCAATGGGTGGTCAAAATATCTTTGCCGATAAAATGCACATCCGCCGGCCACCATTTTTTAAAGCGGGCCTCGTCGGATAAATAGCCCGGCACTGAAATATAATTGATCAATGCATCAAACCACACGTAGGTGACATAATCTTTGTCGAAAGGAATTTCAATGCCCCAATCCATGCGGGATTTAGGACGGGAAATACACAAATCACCCAGCTTCTGCTTTAAGAAACCCAAAATCTCATTCTTGCGGTGCTCAGGGCGGATAAAATCAGGGTTGGCCTCGATATAAGCAATGAGCTGCTGCTGGTACTTGCTCATCTTAAAAAAATAATTCTTTTCCTTTAATTTACGCACATCACGGAATTGGCCGGATTCATATTCGGTGTCGGTGATAAAGCGCTCTTCCGCAACGGAATACCATCCCTCATATTCATCGGCATAAATGTCGCCAGCGTCATAGACTTTTTGCAGCACCGCCTTCACGATTTTCTGATGGCGCTCTTGGGTGGTGCGGATAAAATCGTCGTAACGGATATCGAGTTTGGACCAAAGGTTTAAAAAACGCGGGGCTAAGTCATCACAATGCGCTTGCGGGCTCATGCCACGCTTCTCGGCAGCCTGTTTGACCTTTTGCCCATGCTCATCAACACCGGTCAAAAAGAACACCTCATCACCGCCGGCATGATGATAACGGCTTAGGACATCCGCCAAAATAGTCGTGTACGCATGCCCGATATGCGGGGCATCATTGACGTAATAAATGGGTGTGGTGACAA
>CAZBJT010000217.1:0-3564 GCA_964492215.1 uncultured Planctomycetales bacterium
GAAATGGTGCCCTGGCCGCCGGAATTAATTTGACGTCCACATCGCTGTTATTCCAAAATTCCCGTGAAGATGAGTATGAAGCGGACAAGTTGGGGTTGATCTATATGAAGGCCGCCGGTTATGATCCCAGTCAAATGCGTGTCATGCTGGGCAAATTATTGGAATCCCAAAACAAAGAACCGCTGCACCCGTTGACCTATTGGCGCACCCATCCTTATTTGCCGCAGCGTATGGCCAAGGTGGATGCCATGGCCAAAGGCGGGGCCGAGTTTAAGGACTATTTAAATCTCACCGGCGAGGAAAAATGAAAATACCGGCATTGCGTTTGATTGGTTTATTATTGCTTTTGACTGTGGCTTTAGTCACTGTATGGGGACATGTACCGAATTTGTTTTTTAATTCGGTACGTGTCCCCGTAAGTGTTTGCGCGTCGGATGCCTGTTTTGATGTTGAAGTGGTCAAGGATAAGGTGGCTATGGAGCGCGGTTTGCAAGGCCGGACAGGTTTGGTCCAGGGCCATGGCATGTTATTTGTTTTTACCACGGATGACCGTCATCGTTTTTGGATGAAAGACATGAAAATCCCATTAGATATCATTTGGATCAGGCAAGATGGCACTATTGTTTCCGTCGGGGAAGATTTGCCCGCCTGCACCACCCAGGATTGTTCCGTTTACGCCCCATCAGAACCCGCCCGTTACGTGCTAGAAATCACCACCCACAACGCCGCCCAATACGGCTTCACCCAAGGCCGTCAATTAACCATCAAAGGTCTTTAAAAAATGGGGACATGTACTCGCTACGTGTCCCCATTTTTTATTAATTGGTAGACGCTACCAATTATTTTCTAGCTACGGCATAGAGGCTGGTGCCAAAGGGTAGGGGACAAACCCTCATCAGTTTGGCTTCCAATGCAAGCGCTTGGCGCACCAGTGTGTTGAGTGCTTTAGGGGGGGAGTTAAAGGTATCGCATGAGGGGTTTTCATCTTTAACGAATAATTTGCGCAAGATGCGGATCAAGGCCACCGGCAAGAAGGTCAGGCAGAAGAAATAGCCATGGTTATCAACTTTAAAGCCCGCTTCGTTCAGTAAATCCAGCAAATCCGCCCGGTTATAACGCCGCATGTGAGAAAGCGATTCATCATGCGGACTCCATAAGAAACGAAAGGCTGGTACCGTCACAACCAAGGTCCCATTGTCCGTCAGCAGCTCTTTTAATTGTGCCACGACGGTATAAGGGTCTTCCACGTGTTCAATCACATCCAGCGCCAAGATGGTGTCAAAACTTTTAGGCTTAAAGCTCATCTGCTCCAAATTGCATTGCACTAATTGCTTGATGTTATTTTGCTGGCAAAAACATAAAGCCTCATGCGCCACATCGCAGCCCACGTAAAAGGCCTTATTGCGCAAGAATTCCATATTATGCCCGGTGCCACAGCCGGCATCCAAAACCACTTGAGGCACTACATTTGATTTGGCGCAAATCGCCCGCATGAACGTACCCTTGGCCTGAAACCACCAATGTTCTTTTTCCTGTTTGTACATATTGGCCAATTCGGGCACGGACATGTGATGGGCATTTTTATTGATGGGGATGTAATGCCAATTTTTAATTTGCACGATATTGACCATCATGCGCAGTGAATCATTGATGAGCTTGATCTTGCTCCCGTCGACGTGTGTCCAATTGACCGGTACTTCTTTGATTTTAAATCCCAATTGATGGGCCAGGAAAAGCATTTCCAGGTCAAAACCAAAACCGTTCAAATAAACCCTGGCCCATAAGGGGCGGATGGTATGGCGGCGGAACATCTTAAATCCGCATTGGGTGTCTTTGATGTCCTTGATGAGAAAAACATGCACCAGCTTATTAAAAACAATCCCCATCCATTTGCGATAAGCCAGCGTTTTTATTTTCGACTCCGCATCTTGCAAGACCCGAGAACCGATGACGATATCATAACCCTCGTCGAAATAATGCAAATGCCGTTCGATTTCCGTCACTGGCGTGGAACCATCCGCATCGAGGAAAAGGGCAATGGCGCCTTGGGAAGCTAAAAGCCCGCGTTTGACCGCATAACCTTTGCCATGGTTTTTTTCAAAACGCATGACGGTAAGGTTAGGGAATTGGGTTCGGAATTGAGCGGCAACCTCAGCCGTTTGATCCGTGCTCCCGTCGTCAACCACAATGACCTCATAACGCTTGGGGCTGTTAAGGCAAAAAGAAACAACGGTTTGCAGAAAAACCGGAAGCCGTTTTTCTTCATTCTTGGCCGGGATAATAATAGAAATGTCGATGGGGTTTGTCATAAAACTGTGTATATGTATACCAGAGAAAAAGAGGACAGGCTACTTTTTTGTTGAATTAGGTGGAACAAAACCCATCGGCCCTTTTTTCTTCTTAGACTCTTCCTTTTCCTCCAGCAACTGTTTGATTGCTTTAAATACCATAATGAATTTATGGTCGTGTTCTTGGAATTTATTTTGGTATTCTTCTTCGAGATCTTCAATCTTTCGGGCCAGATCTTTATGGGAAATCATCATCTCTCTTAATTTGGTAAAAACCCGCATAATTTGAATATTTACTTCGATAGCCTGGTCACTATTTAAAATACTCGAAAGCATTGCCACTCCCTGCTCAGTAAAAGCAAACGGTAAGTATTTAATATTTTTGCCCTTCTTCAAGGTCGCAATTTGCGACCTTGAAATAAATCTTGATGCTTCTTCCCAAGTTAGTTCAAACATAAAATCTGATGGGAAACGTTTGAGATTGCGCCGAACTTGTTCTTTTAACCGTTTCGTGGATACTCCATAAAGTTCTGCCAGCTCTTTATCAAACATAATTTTGACCCCACGGATCAAATAGATCTTATTTTGAATGATCTCAGCAGGAACAAGGCTTTCTAATTTCTGGGTCACAGTTTTCTTCTGTTGCATAAATGGCTCCTTAAAGGTTAAGAGATTTTGGAGAACAAGAATAATTCATGTGCTGTTTTTGGGGGAGTATTTTGCTACATATTTCCGATGGGGGATCGGAAGAACTAATTTAGTAAATATTACTATATCATTCGGATTTAAACAAGTCATAAATTCTGTTACAATGCCACTTGTATGAAGAAAACAATTATTTTTATATCAATATCTGTAGCCTGCTTGCTTATCGTTTTGATGGCTGCCATGCATTTTTATAAGTTGGCCGATATTCCGTATGGTTATCACGTCGATGAATACAGCGGGGCAGTGACCATTGGCTGCCTGGCCACCGAAGGTACGGACGCGCATCGCATCCATTATCCTTTGTTTGCCGATTTGCATTACGGCACGCCCAAACCCCCGACATACATATACCCGGCCATACTCTGGGCCAAGGTGTTCGGTTATTCCGTATTTAGTTTACGGGCTTTGAGTGTCACTGCCCATTTGATCGGCATCGTCGGTATTTTCTTTTTGGCACGGGTTTTATTCAATGGCCGTTATGCGGTGATGACGACTTTGGTGGCCAGCATTTCTCCCTGGTTATGGATATCGTCACGGGTCGCCCTTGAATCTTTATTTGCGGTGACAT
>CAZBJT010000218.1:0-3557 GCA_964492215.1 uncultured Planctomycetales bacterium
GGTATTTACATCAAACAGGAGTTCTTTCCCCAGAGAACATCACATTGTGCATTGATGATTTAAAAACGCATGTGATTATCAGTATTTTTGAAGGCAATCGTTTTAACGCTCCGCGGCGAATTGTTATTAAAGATGAGATGCATTTAGTATCTGAGGTAAAACGGTCTTTACAGGCATATTTATCGGATAATCTTGGTTCTCGTGAAAAGCCTCTTAAAGTTCTCACAAATCAGATGAATTGGCTTGAGGTATTGCGGGGTCAATTTCCTCAAGAAGCTGTTGGTGTTTTTGATTCACTTTGCCCCTGTCTAGATGGCCTAACTTTAGCTAAATTTGGCATGCATTTTCGTTCTATGGAAGATATTTTACGGCAGAAACGCCGTGAAATGACATTCAATAATATCAAGGCGTGGGTGATGAGTTTTGTATTAATTGCGGTGGGGATCGGTGTGTATGGATCATCTTGGGTTTATGATCAACATCAGATGCAAGAGCTTCATGAAGCTAAAGTTCAGCTGAAAGATGCACAAGATCAATTAAAAGAAATGAATGCCAGAAATATATTTATGCTTTTACAAAAGAATGGAGTCGTTAATTTTTCGATTTTATACTATGAATTTTATCGACGAGTGCCATATGGGTATCAAGTCGACAATTGGTCGATTACTATGCAGGAACCCGGTCAATGGATATTTAAATCCACGATACACTCTTTGTCAAAGAATGCTGGTACAGGCATATTTCATTTAACCGGTTTATTTCAACAAGCGAAATTGGAAACGGTCATGGTCAATAAGATGTTGGGAGAAATGATTACACTATGTATCAAGGGGGAGATATCACCATGAATTTAACTTCTTTATGGATAAGTATGGGGGTGATGGGCATGTGTTTATATTTGGCCTTTGGTTCATGGCAAGCAGGAAGAACCCACTCTCATGATTTTCAGGATATTTTACAGAAAGCGAATATGGCCCAAACATCATTAGGAAAAATTAAGGCATTAGGGGTGCATGAGCCGATAGGTATTGAAGATAGTTATAAGCGTTTATATAAAACAATGCATGCATCGGCACACTTGATTGATGCAAAACTGTGGGTGGAATTAATAAATGCTAAGGATTCTTCTCGGGTGATTGATGCGCTTCTTCCTTCACGTTTTATTGGTGTAGATGTGTTGTCTGTAAAGTTGTCATTTAGTGAGGTCAGCGCGCCGGAAGGTTATATCAAGGTTCTTAAAGACTTGGGAGATTTGCAGAAAGTTCTACCGATGGAAATCATAAAAATAGATGGATTCGATAAAAATATTGAAATGTTTATTGATCTTTTTGGTCAATCAAGGAGGGTGTGATGCTATTGATATGTATATTGATGTTACTTTTGTCAACGCCGAGACTTTTTGCAGATTAGGTTGGGCTTTTACATGGAAATGAGTTAAAAGTTGACTCAAAAAATAAAGAGTCTTTAAAACCTAAGGTAATACAGGCACAACCATCTAAACTCCCAGTAGGGACTGCATTAAACGATATGGATGATTATATGCGGCAGGAAGAACAACGTGTTAAGGCGATAAAGCTTTTGAGCCTGGATTTAGAGAAGACGGATCTTGAGTTAAAACAAAAAGAGGTCCAAGTAAAACTGGCTCAGTTAAATAAAGCTAATGTAGGAGAGTCTCTTGGAACTGGTGCGCCAATGCCGGATAAAAGTGTTTTTATTAAACGTTTAACAGCATTGACTGTGACTGAGGATTTTAAAGAGGCTGTGCTTGATATTAATGGAGTTCCGATTACTGTTCACGAAGGGGATTCAATTATTGACGGTAAAGTGCTTCATATTGATGCCCAGGGGGTAATGCTTGCTTATCCAAGTGGTAAACAGGAACAGTTGAGTCTAAATCTATGAGTGATAAACGTATTGGCGCTTATTTTATTGATAAGGGCGTTGTCAGTAATGAGCAATTATCTTTTTGTATAAAAATACAAAAGAGTAATGGTAATTCACAATTGGGTCAGGTGCTCAAGCATTACAATTTTGTGAGTGAATCAGACATTGCTGATGCCCTGGCACAGCAGGTGGGGTGGGAGGTCTTCACCGGGCAGTATGTGTTGGATGAAGATGTAGTAAAGATATTGGGGTTAGAATTCTTAATGGAAAATGTTGTTTTTCCTTTGGCAGGCGGGCAAACAGCAATGGTGGTTTTGGCCCGTACAGATGATACCGCCACCACAGATATAATTATCAAAAAAATTGGCAAGCAAGTACGTTTTTATTTAGGTTTGGAAAGCGCCATACGTCATGCTTTGGGCTGTCACAATACCCCTATGCCGGTCGCACCGCAGTGTTTAACCAGCGGTGATCAATTATTGGTGTGGTTTGAGGAGCTTATTCGGCAGGCCGTATTGGTTAATGCCAGTGATATTCATATTGAACCTTCTGCTAAGGCTATAGAGATTCGTTTTCGAGTTGACGGTTTATTGCGTTTTATTGACTCATTGAAGCTTATTTTATTGCCTAAATTGGTAAACATTATTTTTAATAAGGCAGAGGTGACGATAAGTGACTTTTATCATTTTCACGATGCACGTTTTACGCATATTTGCCTGAATCATGAGTTGGATATACGCGTTTCTCATATTCCTTCAGTACATGGTTCTGCTTTGGTTTTGCGTTTATTAGACAAGAATAAGGCGGCCATGAAACTGACGGATCTCGGATATGATGAAAAACACTGGGATTTGATCGAAGCAAATTTGATTAGACCTGATGGGGTAACGCTGATTGTAGGTCCGACGGGTTGTGGTAAGACGACAAGTCTTTATGCGATGCTTAATATTCTAAAATCAATCAGTCGTAAAATTGTTACCGTTGAAGATCCAGTTGAGGTTCGTTTACCCTTGATAACGCAGTTGCAAATTCAAGAGGCTCGTGGTGTTGGTTTTGGTGAGTCAGTAAGGGCTTTTTTGCGGCATGACCCGGACATTATGCTTATTGGTGAGATCCGTGATGGTCAAACTGCACAAGAATCCATGCGGGCTGCCATGACGGGGCACAAAGTTTTTGCCACGTTACATACCACACGTGCCTTGGATGCTTTGCTTCGGTTGAATGACTTGGGCGTTCAGACGCATTATATTGCCCATTGCCTGAGCATGGTGATGGCGCAACGATTAGTGCGAAAACTATGCCCACATTGCAAAAGTTCACGATCGGTTAATAAGAATTTATTGAGGCCGTATTTGCAAAAATACCTCTCTTGGGATGAGCAGGTTATTTTTGAGCCCAAGGGGTGTGAGCGATGCAGTAATGGTTTTATGGGTAGGACAGTGATAGCTGAGATATTAACTATTGATGAAACAGTTAAATCAATTATTTTTAGGAAACAATGGGATTTATTAGAGGAGCAGGTTATGGCAGGTAGCGGATACATCAGTTTCGTTGATGACGCCAAAAGGATCATTCTTCAAGGTATAAGCAGTCTGGATGAAATAGTTAGGATACTAGGATAATGTATTGGACTTATCACACTTTAACCAGATCAGGTGAAGAAGTAACAGGTT
>CAZBJT010000219.1:0-3556 GCA_964492215.1 uncultured Planctomycetales bacterium
AACGAGTACATGTCCCCTTTTTCTTAATAAAATTATTTTAAATACGTTTTTAGCTCTTCCCAGCTCTTTTTGCCTAAGACACCGTCGGCTTTTAAACCATGGGCTTTTTGGAATTCCACAATGGCGGCCTTGGTACCGGCACCGATCTTGCCATCCACTTTGCCGTTGTAAACACCGGCATTCTTCAAAGCGGTTTGCACGCTCTCCGGGTTGACATTGACACGGATAATATCATTGCTGCCGGAAGACTTAACCGTTACCGGAGCAGATACTTCTGATGTATTGGAGGCATTAGAAGCCGGAGCTGTCGCAGAAACTTTACCGGAAAGGTCTTTGACTTCATATTGCAGGTCAACGATCTCCGCATCTTTTTCCTCAAGCTTTTTCTCAAGGTCGGTGACACGGCTCTGCAGCTGGTCAGTCACTTTGGGTTGCGCGGTTGCACAACCGGAAACACCTAAAATCAATAAAGCACCTAAACAAAGACGTATTAGCACGGCATCCTCCTCAATAATTAAATAGCCGAATTTTCAGAAATATATTTTATCTTAGCACAAACTTATCATAAGGCTAGGACTTTAAGAATTAATCAAAGACCACTGTTTTATTCGCATAAGACAATACTTTCTTGTCCAAATGCCAGCGCAAGGCCCGGTTTAAAACCACTTTCTCCAGGTCTTCTCCTTTGCGCACCAAATCCTCCAATGCATCACGATGACTGATCCCGACCGTGTCCTGGGCTATGATTGGGCCCTCATCCAGGACTTCCGTCACATAATGACTGGTGGCTCCGATGACCTTGACCCCTTTTTGATACGCCTGCAAATACGGATTCTTGCCGGCAAAGGCAGGCAAGAAAGAATGATGGATATTGATAATACGGTTCTTGTAGGCATTGACAAAAACAGGCGTGAGGATTTGATGATAACGGGCCAGGACTATCAGGTCGATGTTGGCTTCTTTAATCAGCGCCATCTGCTTTTTTTCCTGATCGACTTTATTCTCAGCTACGACGGCAAATTCATGGAATTTAATGTGACAATCCTGGGCCAGGGCTTTGGCCTCCGGGTGATTGCTGATGATAAGCGGGATCTCACAGGACAGCTGGCCGCTGCGGTAACGGTAAAGCAAATCATAAAGGCAATGCAAATGCTTGCTCACAAAAACAGCCACACGTAATTTCCGGTCGGTAAAACTCAAGTCCCAATTCATATGGAATTGACCGGCGATACTACCAAAAGCATCTGCTATCTTGTCACGCTTGAGATTAAAGCCCTCGAGCGACCATTCAATACGCATGAAAAATGTATTGCTGTTCTCATCAATATGCTGATCAGCGTGAATGATGTTGCCGTTATGGGTGGCAATAAAACCGGTGACAGCGGCGGTAATGCCTTTGCTGTCGGGACAGGAAATCAAAAGAATGGCGTGGCTCATCAATGCTCCCTTTGGAAAAATCATTATTCATTTAAACACATTTACCGGATTTAAGCAACTGCCCTTAGATTTATATGCTATCCATACTTTCTATTTAATGTATAATAACTTTTATGAAAGTCAGAGAGCTGGCCCTTCTCCTGGAAGGCACAACCGAAGGCGATGACAATGTCGATATAATCGGCTTGAGCGGCATTGAGCTCTCAAAGCATGGCGACTTGACCTTTGCAATTGATGAAGCCAAATTAACACTGGCCGAACAAAGCCCGACGTCCTGCATCTTAACGACCAAAACCTCCAGAAAATCCACCAAGCCGCTTATACGCGTCAAAAACCCCAAGCTGGCTTTCTTAATTTCCTATAACACCTTTCATCACAAAGAATCCCGGGAGAAATTCATCCACCCCTCGGCTGTGGTGGCAAGTTCTGCTGTCCTCGGGAAAAACACCTGGGTAGGGCCGCATGTGTCGATTGAAGACAATGTCACCATCGGGGACAATACCATCATTGAAAATGGTGTCGTCATCAAAAAGAACGCGGTATTGGGAAATAATTGCCATATACACCCCAATGTAGTCATTTATGAAAAAAGTATTCTGAAAAATAATATTGTTTTACACGGCGGCGTGACTGTCGGTGCTGATGGATTCGGCTATGTGAAAGATAAAGGCAAGATCTATAAATTCCCTCAATTAGGCACAGTGACCATTGAAGACAATGTGGAAATAGGTGCTAACTCAACAATTGACCGCGGTTCTTTGGGCGATACTGTCATCGGGGCCGGTTCAAAGATAGATAATCTCTGTCACATTGCGCACAATGTCAAAATAGGCAAGAATGTCATTATGGCGGCCCAAAGTGGCATTGCCGGCAGCACCATTATCGGCAATGATGTAACGATCAGCGGACAGGTAGCTATCACTGATAATGTGACGATCGGCAACAATGTCATTATTGGCGGTAAAAGCACCGTCATTGGTCATGTGAAAGATAATGAGGTCGTCTGGGGATCCCCTGCCCGGCCGCTGGCCCAAACCAAACGGCAAATGGCCGTACTTTCCTGGCTCACCAAGAATTTTGCCAGCCTTTCTAAGACCATTAAAACAAAAAAGCAGTGATCCTCTAAGAATTCTCTTCTATATCGAAGTGACTTTCTTGCGGCGCCACCAGGCGGCCAATAAGCTGGCGATGAGGGAATGAAAAACGCTTGAGATGGCACAGGGTATGGCGACCAAAGGCATGGTGGGAAAATTTTCCTTAGCCAAGACAATCCCTAAGCCGGAATTCTGCATCCCCACCTCGATTGAAACGGTCCGGGCCACAATAATATCGGCTTTCATTAAACGCGAAAACCCATAGCCCAGCAAGAATCCGCACGTATGCAAACTAAATACCGCAGCGACCAATTGCCAGCCGGATTGTAAAATATAACTTTTGCCTGAGGCCATGATGCTGCCGACGATCAAGGTGATAAAAATCACCGCAATCAAAGGTGCCACCGGTAATACCCTCTTAGTCATACGCGGGAAAAAACGATTTAAGATAACACCAAGCACCACTGGAAAAATGACTACTTTAAGTGTGCTTAACAATAAACCGGCTGCATCCACATGGATGCGGCTTGATGCCAGCCAGGCGGTCAGAAAAGGCGTCATGACAACCGCCAGGATCGTCGAGCAAGCGGTCATGGTGACGGACAAGGCTAGGTCAGCCCGGGCCAAATAATTGATAACATTTGAGGCCGTTCCCGCCGGGCAACAGGCAACCAAAATTAAACCTACCGCAAGCGGTGCCGGTAAATGAAAAATATACCCAAGTGACCACCCCAAAAATGGCATGACCGTGTAATGCAAAATGACCCCTAAAATAACAGAGCGCGGCAGACGCACCACCCGCGTAAAATCCTCAATCGTTAATGTAATCCCCATGCCAAGCATAATGATCGACAGTGAATAGGTAATAAAAGATGATTGAAACCACAAAAATAGCGGCGGATGGATCAAAGCCAAGACACTGCATAAAGCCACCCACAAAGGAAAAGCATTGGTCAGTCGTGTCAGCATATTTTTAGTCTCCCTTTTTTACCAATACCAGTCTAACCCCAGCAATGAACGTGTGG
>CAZBJT010000220.1:0-3555 GCA_964492215.1 uncultured Planctomycetales bacterium
CGTAGCGAGTACATGTCCCCATTAAATTACTCTAATTATTAATCTTTACGGCGCATGGCGACTAAGTATTGGCCTTGGGTTGCTGCTTCGTAGTGGGCCCTTATATAGGCAGCGATGGTGGTGATCGTCACGTTTCGCTCTTTATACGAGGCCGGCAAATTATCCTGTAAGAATACTTTCTCCATAAACACATAGCGCGGACGCGCAGCCTCCAGCTCACCTAAGGTATGCGCCAGGAAATCCGGGCTATGGGCCGCGTCCGACGGGTAATTCCTGATCGTCATCGGCCGTGACGTGATAATGGGCGAATGATAGAACAGGGTTTTACGGTTAGCTTGTATCAAAATCTTGGTTTCAAAACTGCTTAATAAAGCCACCGGCTCCTCAGCGGATGTGAGCGAATCAATCAAAGCGGCATCCTGGGTAAAGTTAAAATGCCGCCGGTAATAATCGACTAATTGCCCATCCGTCTTAAAATCGTCTTCGGTGCGCATGTCCTCATCCGTCGCACCTAAATCATTAATGGGTAATTTATCTTCGGGCTTAATGTTCTTAAACTGATGATTGAAATACCCAGTGCGATCAGGCCAGCGCTGTATCACCAAATTATCCACCGTCGGGTTATGCGAGAAATTAAATGCATTAGGATAAGCCAAATAATTATGATTGGTCACCAGCGCATATAAGCTTAACACCACGGCAAGAATGGTGATGCGCCGCCGCCAAAGCCCATCAAGGGTTTGCCGCCATACATCAAACCAGAAACAAGCGACAAAAACAAAGGTCACCGCCCCCACATAATAACTGGTCACCGCCGAGCGCACCACATAGTACTGATAACCGGCCAAACCATAGACACAGATGAGTGCAACCAATAGCCATTCTTTAGGGGCTTTTCTATAATATAAGCATGCGGTGATATAAATCAAGGTAGCGGCATAAGTCAGGGGCATGACAATGCTCATGAAGAATGACCAGAAATAACGGTACTTAAGGCTTTCAAACATAGGCAAAACACCGCCCGCATGGCCGTGGGCAAAAAAGTATAAATACTCAATCAAATTATGCCAGAATGTTTTGCCCCATACCGCCCCTCCTAAAACCATCCAGAATAATCCCAAGGCCGTGACAATAGGCAAAATCAAACTGATGATATAAGCCTGCACCTGGGCCTTATCCTTGATCCATTCTTCCCTTAAGCCCGGCAACATAAATAGGGCCGCGAGGTAAAAATAAAAACTGGCGAACACGCAGGCCCCGGTAGAGGTCATATAGAAAACCGCGAAACCACTGTAAAGGCTGCCAGCCATCAACCAGCGGGGATTACCCGAACGCAAATGCATGAACAAAGCGATCAGCCAGAGGATATCTAAACCAAAACGGATGGGGCTCGCCGACGGAACACCCCAAATAATGGGACTTACCCCATAATGGAACATTTGTAAACGAAACGCTAATAAGAAAGCAATGGCTGCCAGAGCCGCGGACTTAAGCCACATGCGCACAAATACATAGGCCAGGACAAAATAAATAATGGCAAACCACATCATCACATTTAAGGCCTGCACATAATCAAAGCCGCCGGTCATTTGAATGATCTTAGAAAAGATGACCGGTATACCCACCCCATATTGGGATATCACCCCCACATAAGGTAATTGACCGTGTAAAGAAGCCCACCCGGGTGTCATGATCAAAAAATCAAAATGATGCAAAGCTTCCCCAATAAAGACCATGGCCACCACCCGCTCGGTATTGGGTAAATAAATCATGGCCATAATAACAACAATACAAAACACATCAAAAGCCCACGGCGGTAAATTCAAAACAGTCATTTTCCCCCGGAGCATTTGTAGAATTTTGATGATCTCCGGCCTAAACACCTTGTGCAATACGGCAGCAATGGCAAAAACCACAAAGACACCCTGGGCCAATTGCGGGCTATTGTCATAAATCATCATCTTATAGGCCGCACTGACCATGCCGAATGTCAGCACGGCTTCAACTGCTGTAAACTGCAGCAAATCAATGGTTAAATCTTTGTGGGTCAATCGCTGGCGCAGCCAAAGTAAGGCAAAACCGAAGAGAAGAAAACTTAAACAAACGAAACACACATACAAACCCATGTCCCAACTAGGGCGCAGGGCTGCCTTCCATTCAGGAATCAAAGTATCAGCCAAACCGCTGCCCGGCTGTATCCAGGATAGCACCACAAACAAGGCATACAAAACCTGTACAGTAACTAAAAGCACAGCCACGGATAAAACAAGCGCATTAAAATTGTCGCGTCGAAATAATTTCATAATTTTACCCATTCATAATTCCTAATTCCAGACACCTAACATAATTTAATTATTTGAAAATCTAATTCCATTACCCTAGGTGTCTGGAATTACACACGACCCCTTAACTAGTTAGGCACCCTTTTTAAAAACAAAGACAGCGTGTTGGTATAGTCCTGGGAAAGACCAGAACGATGATTTTGATACCGGCTCAATATCGGGGACTGTTGCAAAAATCCGGTCCATTTCATCGATCGAACGAAAAATACCGCCCCGATCCAAGCTATACAGTAAACGGCTTAATTTGTTTTGCTGATCACTTGTTACGGCATCGTCAATGATTAGAAATCGACGCGCCACCCGTTTCATTTCACCCAATACCTGCACAAGGTTCTCATCTGAAAAATGATGCGTGGCGCAGGCTAAAAGCACGGCATCAAATGAATTGTCTTTAAATGGCACTTTAAGCACATCACCCAAAATAAATGTGGCCCTGCGGTTATGCCGACGGGCAAAATCGATGTGCGGCAGGCTGTTATCGATACCGATACACGCCTTAGGTGATAATCTGGCATATTCACCCAGCCCACAACACAAATCCAGCATGTCCTCAAAGGGGTACGGCTTAAGCGTTCTTTCTAAACGCCCCACCCGTCCCCCATCCAAGCAGCTGCGTTGGAATTTAGAGACCCAGGGGTTTTCTAAAATGCCGCCCCAACGCTCTTTATGGTCTAATAAATGGTGACTGTCACCAATTATTTTATGGTTTATCATTGGTCCTTACCTCTGTTTTGTTCAATGCGCAGCGCGTAAACGATCAAGGCCATAAACCCGATACTGGTGATCAACACAGACAATAACAATCCCCAGCGCAGCCAGGTGTGCGGCCAGTATTGGATCAAGATTTTGTGTTCGCCTTTGGTGACAGGAAAACCGATAAAGCTTTTATTGATCCGGTAAAAGGCAATGCGCTTATTGTCCAGCGTCACCACCCATTTCTTGTCATAAGGGACTTGTACCCCGACCCACCCGTCGCCAGGCGCCTGGTAGTTGATGCCCATTTGATCGGAGGTGTGCCGCCATACTTGAGTGATGCCTTGCCCGCTGTTGGCTTTAAGCAATAACCAGCCCTTAAGCCCCACGAACGTAATATTCTCCGGTAAAGCCACCAGCACTTTACCTTCTTTAATATTCTGCACATCAAAAGTAAATGGCACGATCAACTTCCCCTGCACCGGGGATAATTCCACGAATTTTTGCGGCTCTAATTGCA
>CAZBJT010000221.1:0-3549 GCA_964492215.1 uncultured Planctomycetales bacterium
TCGAACAGGCCATCGACCATCCCATGCGCATTGAAGTCAGGCATGCCTCAAGTACTGGGGCGGCCCAGGTGGTGGCCAAAGGGGTTTGGGGTGCCGCTGCGCGCAGTGAAACGATAAAGAAGATCAGGGCATCATTGACCCAAGTGGATAAAGATATAGAAGTGCGTTTAGCCGGCTCTTCCTCATTTGAATTTAATGTGCAAGGGGTGAATAAATCCTGTTCTATCCGTTTCTTGCGTCATGCCTGGCCTCAGGTATTGACCCAAATGAATTATACCCCCGGTCCTTTTATCGACAGCCGTAAAACATTTACCATCATTGCCGCCGACGGTGATGGCACAATTTACGATGGGCCTAAAGCCGGTCATGGTTTACCGACCATGGCCAAGAGCCAGGCTAAAGATGCCTTGATTGGCTGGCTTGAGGCGGGCGGTGTATTCATGCTTAATTCCGGCAATGAATTGTCCCGCAATGTGCTGAGGCTTAAAGACGGGATCCCTGAGCATTTATTCAATCGTATTTTAGTGTCGGGCAATGGCGGAGCAGACCTGGTGTGTTTTGATGATAAGATGGGGCCGGTGGCGGTCAAAGGGTTTAGCGAATTGGCCCTGTCTACCGTTGATCCTAAATACAAATTGGACATTGTTTATATCGGTGATGATGGCAGTGAAGATGGCAATGATTGGGCCGGTTTCGCCGAGGTGGGTTTTGACCGGGCCGTATTAGTAGCCAAGGATTTTAAACGCATGTATGATACCCGTTTAAAGACGGGTTATGTCGGGCATTTAGTCCGTGGCACCAAGACCTATTTGGAAATTGCCACCCTTAAAGCTAAAAATGCCAAGGCTAAACCTTTTTTGTCAGCTTGGGCCGTATCTTAAATTGAGGAAAAATATGTTTCAATTATGCCTAACCATCATTCTGTGTGTTATTTGTTCGGGTAAACTGTTAGCGGCTGATTTTCGTGATTCTGTCGTGCAAATCCGTGCCACCCTTAACCCTTATGATTATACGCGGCCCTGGCAATCGCAGGGCTTAGAAGAAGTGGGCGGCTCCGGTGCCATTATTGACGGCAATCGCATTCTGACCAATGCGCATGTGATCAATCACGCCACCTATTTAGAAGTAAAGAAATATTCAGACCCCCGGAAATATAAAGCCCGTATCATTGCCATCGGCCATGACAGCGACTTGGCTTTATTGACCGTGGATGACCCGGAATTTTTCAAAGACACCACACCTCTGGCATTCGACGGCTTGCCTGAAGTGCAAGACACTGTGCATGTGGTGGGTTTTCCCATCGGTGGAGATGAAATTTCAGTCACCAAAGGGGTTATTTCACGCATTGAGGTAACCACCCTTGTTTATAGTTTAAGTGAATTAATGACCATGCAAATCGATGCGGCCATCAATCCGGGAAATAGCGGCGGCCCTGCGATCAAGGACGATAAGATCGTCGGTATTGCCACTCAAACCATGGACAATGCCCAAAATATCGGGTATATCATCCCGGTACCGGTGATTGACCATTTCTTGAATGATTTAAAAGACGGCCAATATGACGGTGTGCCTTTTGCCGGTTTTGCCGCGGTCACGACAGAAAATAAAACATTACGTGAATATTATGGCATGGGGCAGAAGACCGGGGGTTTATTGGTCTATAAGGTCTTGCCTTTTTCCAGTGCGGATGGTGTATTAAAAACAGGCGACACCATTTTAGAGATTGATGGTGTTCCTATTGCCCAGGACGGTTCCTATAAATACCGTAAGGATGAGCGGTTGAATTTTAGTCATTTGGTCGCCCAGAAGCAGGTCGGGCAAGACCTTAAGATGAAGATCATCCGGGATAAGCAGGAGCAGGAGGTGAGCCTTAAGCTCAGCCGTAAAATATCCTTGGTCAAGAATTTAAACCGGGTCGATCGTCCGAGTTATTTTATTTACGGCGGTCTGGTTTTTTCTGTCCTTAGTGTCGATCTTCTAAAGAAAATGGCGGAAACCAACAGCGGCAAGATCGAATGGACCTATTATGCCTTGGGGTCAGGCCAATTCAATGATCAACGAAAAAAGGAATTGGTGGTATTATTAGACATGTTACCCGGCGATATTAACCGTGGTTATAGTGATTATATCGGCATGGTGGTCACTAAAGTCAATGGCCAACCCATTGATACATTCCAGGACTTTGTTAAAAAGCTCTTAGCGAAAAAAGGTGATTATACGATCATTGAAGATAATGAAGACACCCCGCTTATTTTAAAGAACAGTGACATAGATAAAGCAACTGCAGAGATCCTCAAGGACAACGGCATCCCGGCGCAGTATTCGGAGGATGTGGCTACTTGGTTGAAGTGATCGTGATCCCATAACATGGAAGATCCGCAGACACAATCCCCTGATCCGGCGTATTTTCTGAAATTACTCGAAGCCCGTATGCCTTTTGGAAAATATAAAGACCGACGGCTGGTGGATTTACCGGAAAGTTATGTCATGTGGTTTGCACGTAAAGGTTTTCCCAAAGGCACTTTAGGTGATATGCTAAAAGACATTTATGAAATAAAGCTCAACGGCTTGGAAGGCTTGCTTCATGACCCAAACGCTCAACAATAATAAATTAAATATCCTCAAGTCTGTTTTTGGTTACACCACCTTTAGGCCTTTGCAGGAGGCATGCATTGACGCTGTCCTTAATAAGCAGGACACGGTGCTTATTATGCCGACCGGCGGGGGTAAGTCGATATGTTATCAGATCCCGGCCTTGATGATGGATGGGTTGACGGTGGTTGTCTCGCCGCTGATTTCTTTAATGATGGACCAGGTGAGCCAGCTTAAAGCCTTAGGGGTCGAAGCCGAAGTCTTAAATAGTTCTCTTTCTTTTGAAGAATATGAGGCTAATAAGGCCCGCATACGTGCGGGGAAAACCAAACTACTCTTTTGTGCCCCTGAAACGCTTTTTAAAGAAGAGATCCTCGACCTATTATCATCCTGCCGGGTTGAGTGCATCACGATTGATGAGGCGCATTGTATTTCCGAATGGGGGCACGATTTTAGGCCCGAGTACCGCCGCATCAAGGATGTGCGGCAGTTATTTCCTCAAGCCGTTTATCTGGCAGTGACCGCCACCGCCACCAAACAGGTGCGTCAGGACATCATTACTAATTTAAACCTTAAAGCACCCCGTGAATTATTGGCCAGTTTTAATCGTGACAATTTATTCTATGAAGTGATTGCCAAGAACCGTGCCACCGACCAGACGGTTGATTTTTTAAATAAATTCAAAGGCCAAAGCGGCATCATTTATTGTTTTTCCCGCAAGCAAGTCGATACATTAACTAATGATCTTAATTACTTTGGATTTAAAGCCCTGGCCTACCATGCGGGTTTAAGCGATCAAGTGCGTCAGAAAAACCAGGAACTCTTTATCCGTGACGATGTGCCCATCATGGTGGCCACGATTGCTTTTGGCATGGGTATTAATAAACCGAATGTGCGTTTCGTCATCCATTATGATTTGCCTAAAAACATTGAATCCTATTATCAGGAAACCGGCCG
>CAZBJT010000222.1:0-3548 GCA_964492215.1 uncultured Planctomycetales bacterium
GTTGCGGCACTAAAAAATTGGACGGCTGGGTCAATGTCGACTCGGTCAAGGCCTGTCAGCCTGATGTGGTCCATGATTTATCCGCACCTTTGCCTTATGCGGACCAAAGCGCTGATGAGATCATGGCGCACGGTGTGCTTGAGCACTTTGATAAATACGCCCGCTGCACGCTCATGGCTGATTGGGTAAGGGTGCTTAAAGTCGGCGGCCGACTAGAGCTTGGCGTACCTGATTTTGAGAAACTCCTAGTTAAGATAAAGAAGTTCAAAGCCTTTGATGATTTTGTCGACACCCTATTTGGGGAAAATTTGTGGGAGTCGAAGATCTATATCGGGCATTTCGGCAATCACAAATGGGGTTATTCTAAACAATCGCTACGTGATTTTCTTAAGCGATTTGGCATTGAGCAGGTCAAAGTGGAGACCCAGGGCCTTAATATTTATTTTGAAGGTAAGAAGGTAAGGCACCTATCGACGGATGAATTGGATCAAATGATGATATATTCACATAATAATAACTTTGGTGCTGAAACCAACCAAGTCACCTTGGCCACGGCCCGCGCCAAAATAAAAGAATTTCAAGGACAATCCTATGCCAAAAAATAATGTATTGATTTTCGACACCACCTTGCGCGACGGGGAGCAGGCGCCGGGGGCTACCATGAACCAAGCTGAGAAATTAGAAATCGCTTTGGGCTTGGAGCGTTTAGGCGTTGATATCATCGAAGCTGGCTTTGCCATTGCCTCCAAGGGTGATTTTGATTCGGTCAAAAATATTGCCAAGGTCATCAAGAAAAGCACAGTGTGCAGCTTGGCCCGTTCATTGACCAAAGACATTGATGCCGCAGCCGAGGCCATTAAATCGGCTAAATATGGCCGTATCCATATCTTCTTAGCTACATCCAAGATCCATTTGGAGCATAAATTTAAAAAGAGCCAGGATGAGATTTTAGATATGGCCGTCGCATCGGTCAAATATGGCCGCAAAAAGCACGATAATATCGAATTCTCGCCGGAAGATGCTTCCCGCACGGAAAAAGAATTTTTGTACCGTGTCTTGGAAGCGGTGATCAAGGCGGGGGCTACCACCGTCAATATTCCGGATACCGTCGGCTACAGCACACCGGCTGAATATGGCGCGGTGATTGCAGGTATTGTGAACAATGTGCCTAATATCAATAAAGCGATTATTTCCACCCATTGCCATGATGATTTGGGGTTGGCCGTGGCTAATTCATTGAGCGGCGTTCAAAACGGCGCCCGTCAAATCGAATGCACCATCAATGGTATTGGTGAGCGTGCGGGTAATGCCTCCATGGAAGAGATTGTCATGAATTTGCGCACCCGTCAGGATTTTTACCGTTTGGACACCCGTATCAATGCCAAAGAATTTTACCGCATCTCACGCATGGTCTCAAAGGCCACCGGTTTTATCGTGCCGCCTAATAAGGCTATTGTGGGTGCCAATGCGTTTCGTCATGAATCGGGCATTCACCAAGATGGTGTGTTGAAGGAAAAACGTACTTATGAGATCATGGACGCTGAATCAGTGGGTGTGCCGTCGCATGAAGGTTTGGTTTTAGGCAAGCATTCCGGTCGTCATGCCTTTAAAGACCGTTTGAAGAATTTGAATATCCATTTGTCGGAAAGCGATTTGGACAAGGCCTTTGACCGTTTTAAAAATTTGGCCGATAAGAAAAAAGAGATTTATGACGAGGATTTGATTGCCATTGCCGAAGATGGCGGGCATTTGGTGGCTGAGACTTTCTCTTTAGTTGATATGTCGTCAACCAGCGGGACCAAGATATCACCTAAAGTCACTGTAACAGTTAAATATAAGGGTAAGTCCATAACTCAAGAATCATCCGGTGATGGCCCGGTGGATGCCTGCTACAAGGCCATTGAAGCCGCCACTAAATTGAAAGTCAAGTTATTGGATTATGGCATTCAGTCCGTAACAGAAGGCAAGGACGCATTAGGCGAAGTCAAAGTCAAGGCAACCATCGACGGAAAAACCGTCATGGGCCGTGGTGCTAGCACAGACATCATCGAAGCCTCAGCCAAAGCCTATATTCATGCCATTAACAATTATTTAGCTCAAAGGAATTAATTTCAGGCACTTTAGTAATTAAATTACCCTAGGTGTCTGGAATTAGATATAGATATGCTCTACGAACCGCCGGCCATATATGGAATCATTGGTCATCCGTTAGACCATAGTTTATCTCCGCTGATGCATAATGCGGCTTTTAAAGCGCTTAAGGTCAATGCGGAGTATAAGCTGTTTCCTTTGGTGGATGATGAGGAATTAAAGCTTTTCTTTGAAGACCTTAAAGAAAAGGATAACCCTATTTTTGGCATCAATGTGACTGTGCCGTATAAGGAAAAGGTCTTGCCGTTTTTAGACAGCATTGACCCATTTGCCGAGAAGGTAGGAGCGGTCAATACCATTGTGATCGGCCATGACCGTAAGATGCGCGGCTATAACACCGACGGGCCTGGGTTCCTTGTTCATTTGACTGAATTGGGTTTTAACCCTAAGGGGAAACGCGTGGCTATTTTAGGGGCTGGTGGTACGACGCGTTCGCTCATCAGTGTTTTATGCCTTTTGCCCCAACGCCCTGAGCGTATTTTGCTTTATAACCGCACCTTGGCCAATGCGCATCAATTGCTTAAAGATTTAAGCAATGAATTCGATACGCGCATGATTGAAGTGGTGGATAATCCGGAAGACCTTAACATAGAACTGGCTGATTTATTGATCAATACAACAGCCATGGGTATGAAGTCTTCTGACGGCATTTCAATAGATATAGAGGCTTTGCATAAGGACATGCTGGTTTATGATGTGATCTATGCACCGCCGGAGACAAAGTTATTGGCGGCAGCCAAGTTTAAGGGCGCTCAAACCGCCAATGGTTTAGGCATGCTGTTTTACCAAGGCGTCTTGGCTTTTCAGCATTGGGCTGAGGTGGAACTGGACGACAAAATCAAAAAAGTAATGCGCCGGGCTTTGGAAAGTAAATAGTTGTCATAAAATAGGAGAAAACATGGACCAGATGATCGTTATTTTATTTTTTTTCTGCCTGGGGGCGATCATCGGTAGTTTTTTGAATGTGTGCATTGTGCGCCTGCCGCATGAAAAATCAGTGGTGTTTCCCGCCTCTCATTGCCCCAAATGTAAAAAGCCCATCATGTGGTATGACAATATCCCCATGCTCAGCTATTTGTTATTATCCGGTCATTGCCGTCACTGCAAGCAGGGGATCTCTTTTCGTTATCCTTTTGTCGAATGGCTGACAGGTTTGGTTTTTGTGCTTTTTTTTCATCACTTCGGCTTTCAGTGGGTATTGGTGCCGTATTTGGTCATGGCCAGCGGTTTTATCGTCACCATTTTTGTGGATTTTGAACACCGCATCATTCCCGACGAGGTTAGCGTCGGCGGCATGATCGCCGGGGTTATCTTTAGTTTATTCATCCCGCAATTACAAGGCGTTACATCCCCATTTCTAGGCGTTGGTTTATCTTTGCTGGGTGTTTTGGTGGGGG
>CAZBJT010000223.1:0-3490 GCA_964492215.1 uncultured Planctomycetales bacterium
CATATGCCTGCCGAACAGCGCGTACCATTCTCACAAGTTGCTTTCGGTGAAATGGCCACCGCCATGGATACAGGCAAGTCCAATGCCTCCTTGATTACTTATTTAGGCATGATCAGTAATGACAATATAGCCGTCTCCGGCGGTAAAGCCGCAGATCGTTCTAAAGATTTTATTCATTTCTCCGATACGATTGCAACAGCATTGAAAATAGCTAATGACAAGCAGGCAAAAGCCAAAGACGGTGATTTGGTCCTCTTAAAAATAGATGCAGCTTTAGCCACACAAGATGGTCAATATCAGCTTCGTATCGATGATGGTAAAACGGAATATCCGCATTTATATGGTCAATTACCGACCAAAGCGGTGATAGCGCAAACGACTTTAGTGCGTGACGCGAACAATAAGTGGATCGTTTCCGCTGCTGATTTTGGAAGCACAAAAGATCCTCGCTATGTGTATCACATGGCTACCAAGAAGGAATGGGATTGGTTCAAGTCCCGTTCATTCTATTATCCCAGCACATATCCGGAATCGATCTTAGCGAAAGGCAATTTCTTTAAAAATAATGGCCGTTTACTTACGTATACAGATTGGGAACAAATTCCGCATAAACATGATATGAATTGGGGCGATCCAAAGAAAAAGGGCTGGGATCGCGTGGCTTTGAATCATGCCTCTGCCCAGGCTGAATTAGAAGCTAAGCTCGTTGCTGTTCGTGCCCAAACCGATGAAATTAAGCGCCGTGAAGCCGTTGCTCAATTACGCAAAGAAAGTCGCTATGCCTACTTCTTGATATCTGATGAAGGTGAACTTTTCAGTCAAGAAGGTCTCATCAATGTGGTTACTGAGCTGTATCGTTGGAAAGACCTATCTAAGGAACGTAAGGCCTATCTGATCCGTCATTACGCGATTGTGGATAAAGGCGATACGGCGGAGATTATGATTTCTTCTAATACAGGCAGTTTCCGCAATGACGCAGCATTGTCCGTGCTCGCTGAAGTGCAGTCTCAATACCGCGATAATAATTTTGTGGCTTACCAGAATGACCCGTCCGTTGATAATCGTCGGGCCGGTACTTTCTGGGGCGTTGATTATAAGGAAAACGAAAGTAAGACCTTAAGCTGGAACTTGATCCGTCTTTTAGGCGATAAATACCGCCGTGAGAATCCAGGCAAAGAAGTGCCGATTAATTTAGTGTATGTTGGCAGCGCGCCGTCTTCCATCAAAGGTGCCGGTGGTAAAGGCGGCCAACTCGAGTTTGCCGCCAAGCGCTTGGCTAAAGCTCCCGCTGTTGAGGCCATGGGCCCGCAAGCAAAAGCCATTTGGGACGCAGCCACCCAAGGTAAAGATGTCAAAGCAATTGTCGTGGCCCTCTTGGCCCAAGCCGACAATTTAACTATTGTGCAAAATGCTTTACGCCAGGCTTTCATTGCCTTGAATAAAGACAGCCATCATGATGCCTTGCTCAATGCCTTGATGGCCACGAGCGATATGTTAAAGCCTGCTGTTAGCGGCGGGGCTGTTACCTTCACCACGCGTGCGCCGCCGGCCTTATTGCGCGGTGTGATCGAAAAAGCCTTAGCCCAAAGCATTGACCGCGGTTGGGTCGGCAATAATACATTGGCCCTGTTGACCGACGCTAATTACCGAAATACATTCAATCAATTGCGTAAACGTTACATCCCCGAAGACCCCAAGAAGATTGAATATTTAGTCTTGCGTTTAGAACAACTCATCACCACTGCCATCGCTAATATCGGTAAATCAGGCAATTTAAAGATTTTTGATTTGAATGACGAATTGATGCAAGCTTTAAGGAAGACTTACCCGAAAGTCTTTGATCCTAACGCGGATAAAGACAAGGGCAAAGCTGCACCTAAGGCCAAGACCCAAGCTTTCTATGAAAGTATTACCCAAAGTGAAAAAGAGGCCAATCCAGGCAAGCACATGATTGCCCGTGCGGTCGTTAATTTTAATGATGAAGATAACCATGTTGCTTATGAGTATAACTGGCCGGCTGAATGGCAAAAAGTATACACGGATGATATTAAACTCATGGTCAAGGCTGACCGTGCGCCGCCGCGGGGTGCCTATGTCGTTGAGATCACCTTGGATGAAACTTTATTAGGTACCAATGATATTGGCTTACCCAATCTCGCCGCCACTGATTCACGGAAGAATGTCTACTATCACCCGGCTTATTTTACCCGCAGCGAAACCAAACGTTTGGAAATTAACCATCACGAATTCCTTGAGCACATTGATGCAGGTTTCCCTGACCCGCAAGCCACTCATGTGACCAAGAATTTCATCCGCTTATACTGTGTGTTCCAGGAAGATGCCGCCCACATGCGCCATTCTATCCAGAATGCCGCTAGAGCTAAACGCATGAGTGAGAATGAAGTGGTCCGCGGCATGTTCAATCCAACGGACAAAGAACATGTGATCAGGACTTCAGTTGAAATGATCAGGCAGGGCATCAAAGATGACCGCAAACGTGTGTTGATGTTTGGCGGCGGCAGCGGGGTATTGGCAGTTTTACGTAATTTATCCAAGCTGCTTAAGAATAAAGATTTAGCCGGTGCTAACGACATGATCATTGAAACCGTGCAAAGCTCTATCGACGATGGCGGTTCTACCTTTAAGTTACTGACGGCTTTGATCGCCGGTGGTTATGGCTGGGCGCCATCCATGGGCGACTTGGTTAACCCTTTATTTAAGGGTTTTGCCACGGGTGATAAATTATACAAGATCTTCGATGATCAGGGCCGTGTGTCCTTGGCCAATGACAAGATGCTTGAATCCGGCAAG
This sequence comes from uncultured Planctomycetales bacterium, assembly GCA_964492215.1. Lineage (GTDB taxonomy): Bacteria > Omnitrophota > Gorgyraeia > Zapsychrales > Fredricksoniimonadaceae > CAYNTZ01. Next base: position 2,812 of record CAZBJT010000223.1, read on the forward strand.
ATCCGTAAAATTGACCTGGCTGGGCAAGAGTATAGACCGGGCCGCATGGTGTATTTCAAGACCATCGGTGAGGATGAAGAAGGTTTCTATGTGGACAGCTTTGAAGAGATGATGATGCAATTATTGGCCCAAATTGTCAAAAGCATTGAAGTTGATAAAACGGGCGTGGGTTATAGCCAGAGCCACATGACCACCAAAATGAGCGATGATTTCGCTTATTTTGCCACCACCATCATGAACATCGTCGATATTATCAGTCCGTATTTCGACCGTAATTTAATCCCCAAAGATGGGGCTAGCATCCGTAACTTGGCCTTATTGGCTGCTATGGATTATTTAGGTTTATTGAATATTGACGCTCCTGCCAATGCGCCCGGTTCCCGTAAACCTTTACTGTCCCACGCTGATCCGGCCGCAGCCAAAATGAGATTTAATATGTTCCATCAAGGTATTCGTGACTTGGCTAAAATGGCCGGCATCGACCAAGGGGAATCTTCCTTGTCTCATGTTGATCCAGCCACCGTCTATGCGATCTATGACGACAATGTGATCATGATTCAAGAGCCTGCCAGGGAAGAAGGCAAGGCCGGCAAGATCCATGTGTTAAGAAGCAAGGTCATCCCTAGCGGCGAAATGATTGTTCATAATCAGGCGGATACTGAATTTAGATTTACCGCTA
>CAZBJT010000224.1:0-3467 GCA_964492215.1 uncultured Planctomycetales bacterium
GACGCAGAACGGATCATAAGGATCGGGATGTCCGTGCGGTGGCGTAAATTCTCCCCACACTGCCTAAAATAACATCCTTGATAAAGCCATGCCCATGGGTGGCCATGGCAATAAGATCACAGCGCTCTGATTCAACTACACTTAAAATACCATCCACAGGTTCTTTGCCCTGCACTAAAACAGCTTTAACATTAAAACCTTCTGTGCTTAATTGCTGCTCTAAGCGGTCTAAATAACTTTGGTCTTTCTTGATCTCCTCGGAGTCTTCTAAATTCAATTCATTTTGCAGGCGGGCGCCAAAGCCGTCAGCCACATGCACCAGAATCAATTGGGCATTTGTTAATTTAGCCAGACCACGGATATGTTCCAAGATGGCCGTATCCGTCGGTGAATTATCCAAGGCAATACAGATTTTTTTATACATTTAAGCCCCCATCCACCCTTTGATCGTCTGCCATAATAAATAACAATTAAGCCCCATAATAATAACTGTAATAACCCACGCCGTGTAACGCAGCCACAATGCATTAACAAAATGCCCCATCTTAAGCTTATCATTGGTAAACAGCACCAAAGGGACCACGGCAAAACTCAATTGCAAGGATAGAACAACCTGGCTTAAGACCAGCAAATCCCCTACCCCTTTATTGCCATACATCACGGCCACAATCACGGCCGGGACGATCGCTACCAAACGCGTTAAAAGCCGGCGCATCCAGGGGCGCAGGCGTATGTTCAAAAAACCTTCCATGACAATCTGCCCGGCTAAAGTACCGGTCAATGTGGAGTTTTGCCCCGACGCTAAAAGGGCCACGGCAAATAATGTACTTGCTAAGGACGCCCCTAAAACCGGGGTCAATAATTTATACGCATCGTGAATATCCGCCACATCCTGATGGGCCGTGCCATGGAAAGCCGCCGCACTCAAAATCAAAATAGCGGCATTGATAAAGAAAGCACACAACAAAGCCCCCGTCGAATCGATCGTGGCAAAACGGATGGCCATGGCCTTGCCTTTATCATCCCGTTCAAAAGCCCGGGTCTGGACGATGCTGGAATGCAGATATAAATTATGCGGCATGACGGTAGCACCCAAAATACCGATAGAAATATAGAGCATGGTTGGGTTGGTCACGACCTCAGGCCTGGGGATCAAGCCAACCAAAATAGCCGGCATCGACGGGTTGGATACCGCCAGTTCATAGGCAAAGCAGCCGCCGATCAAAACGATCAGGCCCGCCACCAAACATTCCAGCACACGAAAACCTTTATGCTGTAAATATAAAATGATCAGGACATCCAGCGATGTGATCAATATGCCCACAATCAGCGGTATACTAAACAATAAATTCAATGCAATGGCCGAACCGATGACTTCTGCTAAATCGCAGGCGGCAATGGCTATTTCACATAATACCCAAAGAAAAATGCTGACCGGTTTGGAATAGTGATCACGGCAGGCTTGGGCCAAATCACGGCCGGTGACAATCCCTAACTTTAAGGACAAATGCTGCAAAAGAATGGCCATCAAATTGGAAATTAAAATGACCGTCAGTAATGTGTAACCGAATTGAGCGCCGCCAGCTAAATCAGTGGCCCAATTACCGGGATCCATGTATCCCACCGCAACCATAAGGCCCGGCCCCACAAAGGCAAACATTTTTCGCCAGAAAGAAGCGGTCGTTGGCACACGCACCGACGCATGGACTTCAGGCAAACTAGGAGTAGTCACTTCGTGACGCCATCCTTGATTCATTTCATACCTATTTTCTTATAACCGCAACAATGATCGCCAGGCCATGATGAATGCAGGATTTGACGGATCGGCACACAGTTGATGGTCTTACCGCTAATGGTTTTATGCTCACCGAATCGATGCTCATAAATGCCGCAAAAATATTTTTTATCGTCGGAGCGCCTTAAATGCTCGCAGGGATCACCATCATAAGCACCACAACACGCCCCGCAACGGCCGCAATGCGCTTCCCATTGGGCGATTTGTTCTTGCTGTAAAGCTGCATATTTTTCATCATCCGAAAACATAATGGGGTTGTCCCCAATTATTTCCATTTAATGGAGCAGCCCATGGAGGGTTTTTGTTTTTGGTCGATGGCCCGTCCGGCAGCCATATTGTTCATGGCTTCTTTAAGCTCTTCACGGGTGACCGCCTCTTCATCTTTCCAATTATCATCAATGCGGCCATGGTAAACCAGCTGTTTATTTTTATCAAACAGGTAAATATCCGGCGTGCATTGAGCGCGGAAGCTTTCGGCCACTTGTTGAGTTTCATCGACTAAATAAGGAAATTCAATGCCTAACTCTTTGACTTTCAGCACCATTTTATCCGGGGCATCATCGGGGAAATCAGGATTAATATTAGGATTGATCGCAACCGTATTAACGCGCATGCCTTTGCCGTATTGGGCCAGGCGTATGACACGCGGCCATACCGCCAGCGCATAGGGGCAATGATTGCAGGTAAAAACCACCAAAAGCCCGCGTTCGCCGAATAAATCATCACTTTTATACCCTTTGCCCAATGCATCTTTTAATTCAAAGGCAGGGATCTTGGTGCCTAAAGGGATTTTGATCGATTCTAACAAAGCCATTTGATTACCTCCTGCGGTTCGTGTAAAATATCGTCGTCAATTAACGTTTAATTATACGGTCAGGAGTTTTTATGTCAAGCGCCTCATCCTTACTTATCCAGCAATATGAAATCGGCCCTTTAAACAACTTCCTTTATTTGTTAGGCGACCCCGCCACCAAAGAAATGGCTATGGTTGACCCGGCGTGGGACCCGGATTTTTTATCCGCTGAGGCACAGCGGTTGGGCTATCGCATCACCAAAATCTTTTTGACCCATGCCCATCCGGACCATGTCAATGGCTTAAAGAGGATGCTGCAACTGCACCCGGTACCGGTGTATATCTCCAAACATGAAGCGCCCTTCTTAACTAAAAATCTCCAGAACCTAACCGGTATTGAAGACCATGCCAAATTGGATTTAGGCCAGATTCAATTCGATGTCTTGCACACCCCCGGACATACGCCCGGCTGCCAATGTTTCCTGGCCCAGGGTCAACTGATATCCGGTGATACACTCTTTATCGATGGTTGCGGCCGCTGTGATTTACCCGGCGGAGATGCAAGCGTCCTACATGCCTCACTTTACAATGTCATCCTAAAATTGCCTGATGCAACAGTGATTCACCCCGGCCACAACTACGGCCCCACCCCCACCGCCACAATCGCCAATCAAAAACAAACCAACCCCTACTTACAAGCCAAAAACCTATCAGAATTCCTAGGCGAACGCATGTAATTCCAACACCTAGAGTAATTTAATTATTTGCTAAGGGCCATGAACACATTTAATGTCTTTTCGCTCAGAATCGATTTTGCTCTACTCGGGTGAAAGCGATGGAAGAGCCGGCAAAGGTCTTATCCTCATTCGGTGCCTCGGC
>CAZBJT010000225.1:0-3454 GCA_964492215.1 uncultured Planctomycetales bacterium
CCGCACCATTTTGCTCTGACCGACGAGGCTTGTGCCACGTTTGATACATCGACTAAAGTCAATCCGCCCCTGCGTTCACAGGAAGATGTCGATGCGATCAAGCAGGCGATCAAAGACGGCACCATCGATTGCATTGTCACCGACCATGCCCCGCACACCAAAGAAGACAAGGAAGTTGGCTTTGATGGCGCGCCATTCGGTTTGATCGGTTTGGAAACATCACTGGCCTTGACCATCACGGAATTATTGAATACCGGTGTGATTGATTTGCCCACGCTCGTCGACCGCATGTCAACGGCACCCGCGCGTATTGTAGGCTTGACCCAAAAAGGCACCATCAAAGAAGGTTTAGACGCCGACATTACCATTATTGATGAAAATAAGGAATGGACTGTCACCAAAGAAGGCTTCGCCTCTAAAAGTAAGAACTCACCTTTTATTGGACGAAAATTAAAAGGCCAAGTAGAATACACCGTCTTTGGCGGCAAAGTAGTTTATAAAGGATGATTAAGCGCCCGTGGCCTAATGGATAAGGCAACAGCCTCCGAAGCTGTTGATGCAGGTTCGACTCCCGCCGGGCGCGTTTGAATAAATAATTGGTAGCGTCTACCAATTATTTTTAGAAAGGTTGGCATGCGTAAACAGAAGATCACTATTTCCGTCATTGGCGGCAGTTCCATTAGTTCCAAGGTCGAGGATTTAGCCGAGGCCGTGGGCATCATGATCGGCGAGTTAGGTGCTATTTTAGTCTGCGGCGGTTTGGGCGGTGCCATGGAAGCGGCCGCCAAAGGTGCTAAAAAAGCCGGAGGGACGACCATCGGCATTTTACCCGGCAAAGAAAAAGATGATGCCAACCCCTACATTGATATTGCTTTGCCTACCTCGATCGGTTATGCGCGTAATACGATCGTGGCCTGCTCGGCGGACATTGTGATCGCCTTGCCTGGTTCTTATGGCACCAATTCTGAAATTTGTTATGCCTTAGTGTATGGCCGTCCGGTCATTGATTTAGGTGATTGGAACATTGAAGGCATGGTTGATGTGAAGAACATTTCCGAAGCCGAAGAGAAGATCAAAAAAATCATCAAGAAGTTACAAAATGCCTGAGCTCCCCGAAGTTGAAACCATTGCCCGCGATTTGCAGAAATCCATTTTAAATAAGACCATCAGTGTTGTGGATGTGATTGATCCTTTTGTGGTCAAGCAGCCTAAAGCCGCCTTCATCCGCGGTTTAAAGCAACAGGCCATTCAATCTGTTGTCCGGCGGGGCAAAGCATTGAGTCTGCAGATTTCTTCCGGCGAGCTTTTGATTGTCCAGGTGATGATGACCGGCCAGCTGGTTTTTAATGGCAAGCCGGACAAACACACCCGTGTGCTTATAACATTTAGTGATAAAACCACACTCCTTTACAATGACCAACGCCGCTTCGGGCATTTGAAGATCGTCAAGCAGCTAAATGAAGTGAATTATTTTAATATCTTAGGGCCCGAGCCTTTGAGTGCAGATTTTACCGTTGACTATCTCCATGAGAAGGCCAATCGCTCCACCCGTCCGGTTAAAAATTTTCTGCTCGACCATACGGTTGTCGCCGGCATCGGTAATATTTATGCCTGCGAGATTTTATTCCGCAGCCGCATCAGCCCGGAGCGCAAAACTAATAAGATAAAGCCTGCCGAGGCCAAAATCATTCATCAGCACATCATTGAAGTATTGCAGCAAGCCATTACCGCCCGGGGCTCATCCATGCGCAATTACCGCGACGGCGCCGGCCAAAAAGGAAAGTTTAGTGAGTTGATCCGGGTCTACGCTAAAGAAGCACAGCCGTGTGTGGTTTGCCGCAAACCCATCAAGCGCATTGTGCAAAGCGGCCGCAGCAGCTTCTTTTGCCCACAGTGCCAACGCTAAGAGGGGAAATGCGGTTTTTTTATTGGAGACGGGTATAGGTTTTGTGGTATACTCCGAAAATTCATGGAAAAGATCCAAAATATATATAAGGTTGTCAGCAATGAAAAACTCTGCCCGCAGTATTGGCGGTTGGTTTTTGATGCGCCGCAATTGGCCGCTGAGGTCAAGCCAGGGCAATTTGTCCATATTCGCACCAATGAAAACGGCCTCGAACCTTTCTTCCGTCGGCCATTTAGTGTTTACCGCGCCCATCATAATTTGGTTGAGATTTTTTACGACGTGATCGGTCCCGGCACCAAGATATTGGGTTTAAAGAAAAAAGGGGACATGATCGATGTGCTCGGTCCTTTAGGTACACCGTTTACTTTACCGCCCGATGGTGTCAAGCAGGTGGTGATGATTGCCGGCGGCATTGGTGTGGCCCCCATGCTTATCCTTTCAGATATTTTAAAGAAAAAAAAGATCGATTTGCTGCTGCTTTATGGCGGCCGCAGCCGTAATCATGTTTACCCCATGACGGAATTCAAAGACAATGGCGTAAAGGTGCATGTGGCCACCGATGACGGTTCCGTCGGGCTTAAAGGCCGGGTGAGCGGTTTATTCGATAAAATAAATTTGAATCCGACGACGACCTTAGGGAATCCCCGGCATGAGGGGACCACGTTTCTCTATACTTGCGGGCCTAATCCCATGATGAAAGCGGTGCAGGAATTTGCCGTGAGTCATGCTTTGCCCGGCCAGGCCGCGTGTGAAGAGATCATGGCCTGTGCACTGGGTGCCTGCTTAGGCTGCTCTATACAAACCAAGCACGGCTATAAAACCGTATGCTACGACGGTCCGGCATTCAATTTAGATGAGGTCATGTTCCACTAATGAATACATCAGTTAAAATAGGTCATGTGACATTTAATAATCCGGTGACCGTGGCTTCCGGTACGTTTGGTCATGCCGAGCGTTATTATAATTTGGAAGAAGTGAAACGCTTAGGCGCCATTGTGCCTAAGACCGTGACCTTTTTAGCGCAGGTGGGCAATGCGCCGGTGCGTATTTGGGAAACACCGTCGGGCATGATCAATGCCATCGGCATCGAAAACCCCGGCATTGACGGTTTTATCCAAACCAAATTGCCTTCCTTTAAAAAGATCGGCGTGCCATTGATCGTCAGCATTTTAGGCCATACAGAAGAGCAATTCGTCGGCATCATTGAGCGGCTAAATACTCAAGAGGGTATTGCCGCGGTTGAGCTGAATTTATCCTGCCCCAACCTTAAACACAAAACCCTGGTAGCCCAAGACCCGCAAGCCACCAATGCTTTAGTCAAAAAAATCAAATCATTATCAAAGTTCCCCATTATTGCCAAACTATCCCCCAATGTCACCGACATCACTGAAATAGCCATCGCTGCCGAACAGGGTGGGGCTGATGCGGTTTCTTTAGTCAATACATTCACAGCCATGGCAATTGACCCTAAAACACGCAAAAGCCGTATCGGGAATTTTACCGGTGGGCTTTCCGGGCCAGCCATACGCCCTATTGCGGTGGCTATGG
>CAZBJT010000226.1:0-3444 GCA_964492215.1 uncultured Planctomycetales bacterium
AGTACTTCACATCATCCACCACCTTCACCCCCGGCGCCTTACTTAACAATTGAATAGCCTTGGCACGGGTGATCTTTTTGGTGGTTTGGATATTGATCGACTCACTATGTGAATTAAACACAGGCACACGCACGCAGGTGGCTGACACCTGGATGGTTTTGCTGTGAAACATTTTCTTAGTCTCATTGACCATTTTCATTTCTTCTTTGGTGTAATGATTTTCCGTAAAGACGTCAATTTGCGGGATCAAATTATTGGCGATGCGGTACTTGAATTTTTTGATCTGGGCATCACCCTTTTGCTGGGCGCGCAATTCACTAATAGCTTCAGCGCCAGCGCCGGAAACGGCCTGATACGTTGAAACCACAATGCGCTTAATTTTGCCATAATCATGCAAGGGCTTCAAGGCCACCAGCATTTGAATAGTTGAGCAATTAGGATTAGCGATAATGCCCTTATGCTTCTTGATGTCTTCAGGATTGACCTCAGGGACGACTAAAGGCACATTGGGGTCCATGCGGAATTGCGATGTATTATCAATATACACAGCACCGGCCTTAGCAGCTATGGGGCCCCACACTTTGGAAATCTCAGCGCCGGGTGATGCTAAGACAATGTCAATACCTTGAAAGACCTCTTTAGTCAGCGGCACATATTTAATGCCATCCATTTGGCCACCGGCGCCGCTTGGTGAGATCAAGGTCAATTTATTAACAGGAAACTTGCGTTCCTTGACAATGCTGTACATGCATTGACCAACGGCACCGCGTATACCTAAAATGGCTACATTGTATCTTTTCATAATACCTCTAATAATTTTAGGAAGCCTTACTATGCGTTAAATAGAAATTCGTAGATTGTCGTAGAGAAACTCCGGAGCTAAATCTGCGCCATTATCCCATACAACCGTTTGCATCAGTGGATCAACCTTGGCAGTCTTAAACAAAGCTGTATCCTTGAGCGGGCCGAACACCTCGCCCTCGAGCTCACGCAACAAATCGACCTCTCCGGCTGCGCCATCATTGAATCGCACCCAGATCATATAATCGTGCAAATATTTAACTTCAGTAACATGAAGAATCATATTCTTAATCCAACGGTTTAATAGGAAATAATTGCTGTTTAGATTTTACCAGCACCCATTCTTTCTTTAATTCATCTAAATGTACTTTACGCCATTCCTCAACCAGAGCGAGTGCCCTGGGTGACATTCTACCAAACACCTTGCCTGTTTCAATTTCCATAACAATTTCATCATCGCCATAACGGGCATGGAAATGCGCCGGCTCATGTTCACGCCAGAACATGTAAATCGCTATCCCATAAAATTGACTGATAATTGGCATAGATAACACCTTTTTGCTAATAGTATAGCATCCGTAAAATCAAACTTCAAAAACAAAACCATTCATGGAATAATACCATTGATTTTACCTGAAAACTTCTTCCCCTTTATCTCGTAGAAATAAATCCCCTCAAATGTATTAATTTTCTCTGGAGTCTTAAAAAATGACGGCGTTCTTGACGCATCAATAATTATGTCCGCTCCAAATGCTGTTTCATCAGGCCATTTATCAGATGAAAAGATCAAAATATTTGAATTGGCCTCTTGACCGTTAATCTTAACTTTCTGAATCTCCAATGAAAAACTCTTAGTCAATGCAGATGCTGAAGGCTGCTCTTCATATGAATGCACTCCATCTTTCCCTTCATAATAAGAATTTACCCCTACCACCATATTCTCCCCAGTATTAACTAGAGGAATAGGCTTAACATTTTCCAATAAATTCTTGAACATAAATTGTATTCTTAAATTAGCAATTGTAGCTGAATTCTTATTCAAATTTTGAATAGTCAAAATATATTTCTTAAATGGAGGCTTATAGCGAGACATACCATCTGTGGAAAATATTTTGACATCTATTTTAGGAACCACATCTTCTTGTTCCAAAGGAAACTTATCTTCTGCTTCTTGTTTCCACTTTTCTAAAATAGAAACAGGATGTGTCCACACATAACAAATACCGTACCCTGCTCCGCCAATAACACAAAGTAAAGATATAGTATAAATAATTTGGGTTAGTAATATCATCACATCTCTATTAAAAAATAAAACCCTACCCTAGCATTAACCGGGACAGGGCTTTAAATTTTACCTCTTATGTCATAGGAACACCCATAAAATGCTATAAAGCCTGGGCCACCATGTCTCCGACTTGGGATGTGGAATAACCCATTTTACCGGCACCTAAATCTTTCACCTTTGTCGTCACTAGCTTAATCACAGAATCTTCAATGGCCTTGGCAGCTTGAGGCTCGCCTAAAGTTTCAAGCATCATGCCTCCAGCACAAATGGCAGCCAAAGGATTGATCACATTCTTACCCGTGTACTTAGGCGCGCTGCCGCCGATGGGCTCAAACATGGACACACCGTTGGGGTTGATATTACCACCCGCGGCAATACCCATGCCACCCTGGATCATGGCACCTAAATCGGTGATAATGTCGCCGAACATATTGTCGGTGACAATCACATCAAACCATTCCGGGTTCTTCACAAACCACATGGTGGTTGCGTCCACGTGGGCGTAATCGGTCGTGATATCGGTATATTCTTTGGCCAACTCATTAAATGTGCGTTGCCATAAATCCCAGGCGTAGGTCAAGACATTGGTCTTGCCGCACAGGGTCAATTTTTTTCTCTTATTGCGCTTGCGGGTGTACTCGAAGGCATAACGCAGGCAGCGCTCGATACCTTTACGGGTGTTGTAAGAGATTTGAATGGCGACTTCATCCTTGGTGCCTTTGTTCTGGAATTCGCCCATACCCTTATAAAGCCCTTCGGAATTCTCACGCACCACGACAAAATCGATGTCCTCTACCTTCTTATCTTTCAGGGGACAGAAATCGATATTATATAATTTCACCGGGCGCAAATTAATGTACTGGTCCAAACCAAAACGGGTTTTCAAGAGAATGCCTGTTTCGAGGATGCCGGGCTTCACATCAGGATGCCCGATAGCACCTAAAAAGATCGACTGAAATTTCCTTAAAACTTCAATATCCGTATCTTCCAGCACCTTACCGGTTTTCAAGTAACGCTCACCGCCGAAATCAAAAACGGTCTTATCAATTTTGAAACCAAACTTCTGGCCGGCTGCATCTAAAACTTTTAAACCCTCGCGAACAACCTCGGGACCTGTACCGTCGCCGGGGATTACAGCAATATTATATGTTTTCATATTATTCCTTAAAGCGTTTAACCACGAGCGTGGCATTGTGGCCGCCGAAACCTAGCGAATTGGATAAAGCTATATCCACATTGACCTGGCGGGCTACATTGGGGACATAATCCAGATCGCACAACGGATCCGGGGTTTCATAATTGATCGTCGGATGTACTTTATTGTCCCGGATAGACATGATGCACGCGATCAACTCAAC
>CAZBJT010000227.1:0-3430 GCA_964492215.1 uncultured Planctomycetales bacterium
AAATGAACTTAAAAGAGATCAAAGAAATCTTAGCCCTGATGAATGATAATGATCTCAATGAAATAGAGATCGAGCGCGAGGGGTTGAAGTTGAAACTGAAGAAATCTTCCCAAGGCCAAGTGATCATGCAAAGCCCGTCCCATTACGCTATTGAATCCCTACCATCACCGAAAGTACCCGTAGCTTTTTCACCGTCAGCCGCAATTCCCGAAGCAGCCAAAAACACCAAAGACATCAAATCCCCCATGGTCGGTACATTTTACCGTTCTCCCTCGCCGGAAGCGGCCGCCTTTGTTGAAATCGGCCAAACCGTTGAGATCGGCCAGGTGGTTTGCATCGTCGAAGCCATGAAACTGATGAATGAGATCAAGTCGGAAGTCCGCGGCAAAGTGGTGGAAGTCAATGTCGAGAATTCAGAACCCGTGGAATTCGGCCAAACACTTTTTGTAGTCGAACCATTATAATTATGGGAAAAAGAATTGGTGCCGTCTACCGATTCTTTTGTTCTCAGATAGAGATGTATGTTCTCCAAAATCCTGATTGCTAATCGCGGTGAAATTGCTTTACGTATCATACGCGCTTGTAAGGAATTAGGCATTCGCACGGTCGCGGTTTATTCTGAAGTCGACCGCAATTCCCTGCATGTGCGTTTTGCCGACGAAGCTGTTTGTATCGGCAAAGCCTCCAGTAAAGAAAGTTACCTTAATATCCCGGCCATTATTTCAGCCGCTGAGATTACTGACGTTGAAGCTATTCACCCGGGCTATGGTTTCCTGTCCGAGAATGCGCATTTCGCGGAAATTTGTGAATCCTGCCATATTAAATTCATCGGGCCGTCACCTGAATCCATCCGTAAGATGGGGGACAAGATTGTTGCCAAGGAAACGGTCAAAAAAATCGGCGTGCCTTTAACGCCTGGTGGCGATGGTATTATCAAGACCCAAGAAGAAGCCTTACGCATTGCCCAGAAAATCAAATACCCTGTCATTATTAAAGCAGCGGCGGGCGGCGGCGGTAAAGGCATGCGCGTCTGCCACAATGATGTGACCTTGATCAATTCATTTAAGATGGCACAAACCGAGGCTGAAGCGAATTTTGGCCGCGGGGATGTGTACATCGAGAAATATATCGAAGGCCCGCGTCACGTTGAATTCCAAATCCTGGCGGATGAGCATGGCAATGTCATCCATTTAGGCGAGCGGGATTGCTCGGTGCAGCGCCGTCATCAAAAATTATTAGAAGAAGCCCCGTCACCGGCTTTGGATGCCACCTTACGCAAAAAAATGGGTGATGCCGCAGTCAAGGCAGCTAAGGCAGTTAATTATCATGGGGTGGGTACCATTGAATTCTTGTTAGACGCCCATGGCAATTTTTATTTCATGGAAATGAATACCCGCATCCAGGTCGAGCATCCGGTCACGGAACTTGTCACCGGCATCGATTTGATCAAAGAACAGATCAAGGTGGCCTGGGGTCAGAAATTAAAGATCAAGCAGGAAGATGTGAAGATCAAGGGGGCAGCTATTGAATGCCGCATCAATGCTGAAGATCCATATAATAATTTTATCCCCAGTCCCGGCAAGATCGAAGAATTGAATTTACCCGGCGGACCCTCGGTGCGCTTAGATACCCATATTTACCAGGGCTACACCATTAGCCCTTATTATGATTCCATGGTCGCGAAGTTGATCGTCCACGGCAAGGATCGCAATGAAGCCATCCGCATCATGCGCCGGGCTTTGGATGAATTCTACATAGCGCCTATTAAAACCACCATCCCATTGCACATGGAAATTCTTCATCACCCCGAGTTCATAGCAGGAAAAGCCACGACGCACTTTTTAGAGAAGATGATGAAAAACGAATAATTTTTCCCCTCCCCGAGTGGGAGGGGCCTAGGGGAGGGGCTATAAATGAAAGACAATACTGTTGATCTAGGCGCCGTGCAAATCCACAAGAAAGTCATCGGCGACATTGCGGCTGCAGCCATCAAGGAAATCCCCGGCGTGCAATTAGCCACCTTCGGCATCATCGGTACCATCGCCGATCTATTCGGTTACAAAAATTACCCCGGTGTCACAGTTGCTGTAGACAAGGATCATCAGGTTTATCTGGAGATCCGTGTTATAATCAATTACGGCATGAACATCCCCACGGTTGCCCGCCAGATCCAGGACATTATCCAGGAGGCGGTGGAAAGTGCCGTGGATATTCATTTAAGGGAAATTAATGTGAACATTCAGGCCATCGAAAGGAAGGCTGAATAATGGGTTTATTATCTAATATCGTCATTATTTTTTACGTAGCTGTCATTTGGATCACCAGTATTTTGCTCATGCTTTTTGCCACACGTATTATCAAGCTTGAAGATGTCAATCATGTGGCTGCCTTGGTTTATTATGACAGCCAAATCGGTACGATCGTCGTATTAATCGCCGGTGCTTTTATCATCATCAGTTATGTGTTGGCGCGCCTGCTTGAGACCCGCCGCCAGCGCCAGCGCACCATTGCTTTTGACAACCCCAGCGGCCCGGTGACGGTATCGTTGAATGCCTTGGAAGATTTGATCAAGCGTTTGATCGTGCAAGTGCCTGAGGCCAAAGAAATACGTCCGTATGTTATTGCGACTAAAAAAGGGTTAGATGCGGACGTGAATTTAGTTTTACGCCATGAAGTCAATATCCCGGAATTGACCGGCCGTTTTCAGGATTTGGTACGCCGTAAGGTTGAGGAAACCATCGGCATGGAAGGCAAGATCAATGTACGCGTGCATGTGACAAAAATCGCCTTGGATGATATTAAAGGCAAGAGCAAGAATGAATTTACCGTCGAACCTCAGGTGCCGTTCCATGGTTACCGGACATAAGCGATGAAAAAAATCGGTATACTGACAGGTGGGGCAGATTGTCCGGGTTTAAATTCGGTTATCCGGGCTGTTGTGCGTAAAGGCATGCAGGAAGGCTATGTGGTCACCGGCATCAAGAACGGGTGGCTGGGCTTGATCGAAAACGACATGCGTGTCCTGGATATAAAATCCACCACCGGTATTTTGGATAAGGGCGGTACCATCCTCGGCACCAGCCGTATCAATCCATTAGATAATGAAAGCGAGATCAAGAAGATCAAAGAGAATTATGCCCGCAGCGGCATGGATGCTTTGATTGCCATTGGCGGTGAAGAGACGCTTAAGATCGCTTTGGCTTTGCATAAAAAGGGGATCATTCAAGTGGTGGGTGTTCCTAAATCCATTGATAATGCCCTTTCGGGTACGGATTATGCTTTTGGTTTTGACACGGCGGTTAATGTAGCCACCGAATGCATTGATCGCTTGCACACCACCGCTGAATCTCATCACCGCATCATGGTCGTTGAGGTCATGGGTCTTTACACCGGCTGGTTAGCGGTGCAGGCGGGCATTGCGGGCGGCGCC
>CAZBJT010000228.1:0-3430 GCA_964492215.1 uncultured Planctomycetales bacterium
ATCCGAAAGGTTTTCGACTGTCAAACGATTTCATTTTGCCTAACGCAAAGCGCCTAAAGACTTTATGTCTCTGACAAAGCCGGGGTAAGACTTGTGGGAAGACTCAATACCTTTAACCTTGCAGCCAATCTTAAGACCCAACACGGTAAAAGCCATGGCCAGGCGGTGATCATGATACGCGTCCAATGTTTGATTGCTATGGTAATTCATTTGAGGGTCAATGCTTAAGCCGTCGGCGGTTTCACTGACCTTTGCCCCCACCTTTAATAATTCACGGCGCAAATCGCTGATGCGGTCGGATTCTTTGGCCCGGGCATGATGAATGTCTTTGAGGATGGTGCGACCCTTGGCAAAAAGGGCCATGACCGCCATGATGGGAACTAAATCAGGGCAATCTTTCAAAGAAAATGTACCGCCGCGCAAGGCAAAAGGCCCCTTGATGGTCAAGGCCGTATCGGTTTTCTTAAAAGCCACTCCCATGCGCTGCATGAAAGCAAGGATATGCCCGTCGGACTGGACTAGATCATCTTTTAAATTTCCGTTGAGCACAATGGACGACGGCAATAAAGCAGCGGCGGCCAACGGAAATGCAGCCAAGCCATAATCGGAAGGCACATAAAAATTCTTTAAACCCTTAAAAGCCTGCCCGCCTTTGATCACATATTCCCGGGGAGATTTGCGCGTAATTTTAACGCCGGCACGTTTAAGGATCTGGGTGGTCATGACAATATAATCTGTAGAGACCATGGTCTTGCCGGTAATCGTGATGCGCGTATCTTTACTCAAACGCGGGGCTGCGATCATTAAGGCTGAAATAAATTGAGAACTTAAACTGCCGTCGATTTCGATGATGCCGGGATTCAAACGCCCGCCCTTAAAAGTAATCGGCACGCTTTCCTTATCACCTACCCCCTTAATATCCATCCCATGAGCCCGCAAAGCCTGGCATAAATGCGCATTGGGCCGACCCACTAACGTACCCTTGCCCTTAACCACGGCGCGGTCCGTATGCAGACCTAATAAAGGCAATAAGAAACGCAAGGATGTGCCGGATTCACCGACGAGGAATATTTTAGATCCGCTGATCTTCCGGGCAGCGGTAATCGACGTTACCGCCCCCTGCTGGCGCACCGTCGCACCCAAGGCCTTGGCCGTGCGTTAAGCCACCAAGGCATCATCACAATCAGATACATGTTTTAGTTGGGAAGCACCACCGCAGGCCGCAATAAATAAGGCCCGGATGGAATAAGATTTAGATGCAGGTAAATGAATGCTGCCCTTTAAAGAACCGGCAGGCTTAACACTTAATATCATTGTTTTAAAACCACGGTATCGTTCTTGCGGACTTTACGGCTGGAAAACGGGGGTACTAAATCCGCAGCAGACATTTCTTCCTGAACACGGGTGACCTTCACGTCCCCTAAATACTCTTCTCCCCGGTAAACACCCAATGTATCACCGGATTTAACACCTTGCTTAAACCCTAAATTACAGATCACAAATTCAGTGTCTTTATCAATGCTGATGATATGGCCCCGCACCCCGTCCTGGGGACTGACCACAATTTTATCCAATTCCACTTTATCGCGGACTGCCCCCGGGGGAAGACCTTCGGACGCCACCTGGTCTTGCGGGCTGCGCTGATTATAAGGCTTCATGTCAGCTTTCATCTCGTCGATCTTGGCTTCCATAGTCTTCTTGGTATTTTCCAACTCCGTCACACGCGCCTGCAATTGGGTGGCTTTGTCCTGCTCGGCTTTTAAAAGGTCCTGGTATTCTTTTAATTTGGCGTTGCTGTCATCAAGGTCGGTCTTGATTTTTTCTTTCACTTTGCTAAAACCATCCAATTGCTCTTTGAGCGCCGTGTTCTCTTTCTTTAACTCATCGCGCAGGCCTTTATTGAGTTCCATCTCATCGAGCAAATTATTGATCTTCTCGTCGGCTTCCTTGTTCTTGTCCTGCACCAAGGCCAATTGCTTCTTCACCTCTTTGAGTTCAGCTTGTCCCTTAGCCTCGGACTCGCGGCTGGTATCAAGCTCACCCTCGGTGCTTTGACGCAATTGCAGTTCTTTATTATACAAAAAGAAACCGATGGACGTCGAAGACGCCAGCAGCACCATGATGACGATGATAAAAACAGTTAAGGCTTTCCCACTCTTATTGATCATATTTTTCATTATAGGAAAAAGGCCGTGTTAGTCAAAGACCAAATGCAAAAAGAATTACGGCTGCAGGAATTCTGCGGGGACTGGGCATGAGAATTCTACGTATTGTTTGGTGATGGGGTGCGTGAAGGCGATGCTCTGGGCATGTAAGGCCAGACGGGTAAAGCTTTCCCGGCGGCCGTACTTTTCATCGCCCAAAATCGGATGGCCTAAATGCTTCATGTGCACACGCAGCTGATGGGTGCGCCCGGTCTGCGGATAAAGCGCCACAACCGTTGATTTATCAAAACGTTTTAAGACCTGATATAACGTTAACGCTTCCTTGCCCTCACCCACTTTAGCAATTTGGCGCTGGTCATGGTATTTAGCATGATGCCCGATGGGGACATCAATACGGCCCTGATCGAATTGTATAATACCTTGCACCCGGGCGACATATCGCTTGGCAACTGTATGTTTCTCAAATTGCCGGCCTAAACGCGCATGCGCCACATTGGTTTTAGCAACGATGATAAGTCCCGACGTGTCACGATCTAAGCGATGCACAATGCCGGGACGCACCGGGCCATTAAGATCGGATAAATCTTCAAAACGCCCCATGAGCCCATTGACCAAGGTACCCGAATGACTGCCGGATGCCGGATGCACCGTTAAACCTACGGGTTTATTAATAACAATAATATCCTCATCTTCATAAAAGACATCGAGGTCGATTTTCTCAGCCTTGATATCGGTGGGGACCAATTCAGCCGGATCTACTTCCACCTCAAGCTTGTCACCGGTCGCGACTTTATATTTGGCCTTGACCACCTGGCCATTGACCTTGACGGAGCCGGATTCAATCAGCTTTTTTATAAAGGTACGCGACGGGACTTCGCTCACCACACCGGTCAAATACACATCCAGGCGCAGGTCTGCAAATTGTTCATCAACGATATAGGTGGTGCGGATCATGGCGTGGCCGGCTTTCTTTTCACGGACAGGAAAAATATAATGCCGGCGACAAAAACACCCATGGCGATCCATTGGGCCAAACTTAAACCGGCATAGGACCAATCATGATCGGCGCGGAAGAATTCAACCACAAAGCGTTCGATGGCGGCCAGCCATAAATACAGCACAAAAACGATGCCGGGCTGATGCGGTTTTTTTGCCACATATTTCAATAATAAAAAAATAATAAAAAGACCGACGGTTTCATACAGCTGGGTCGGATGCAAACGGTCTTGATGCACCGGGAAATAAATCCCCCACGCCACGGGCTT
>CAZBJT010000229.1:0-3423 GCA_964492215.1 uncultured Planctomycetales bacterium
CATTGGAAGCGGTGATCATCCATGCCGGACAGGCCTTGGAAAAAGACATGGTGGAAAAGGGTTATCTTAAAGTATGAGTGATGAATTCCTCACAGTATCGGAACTCGGTAATTATGTCCGGGACATCCTAAAGTCCGGTTTTCCCCGTGCGGTATGGGTGTGCGGCGAAATACAGGAGCTGAGGGAAAAAAGTAATCACCTGTATTTTACCTTAAGTGAGAAAGATAAAAATTCCAATCAGGTGGTCGCTAAAATAGGCGTAAGCCTCTGGGCGACGATGAGGCCCCGCATTGATGCTATCTTAAAAAAAGCAGAGAATGCTTTCCAATTAAAAGAAGATATTGAAGTTAAGTTATTGTGTAAGGTTGATTTTTACCCGCCGTTTGGCCAAATACGCCTGATCGTCGAAGGCATTGACCCCATTTATACATTAGGCAAGATCGCCCAGGACCGCCAGCGGTTGATCGCAGCTTTAAAGCAAAAAGGTGTGCTTGATCAGAATAAGCAGGTGGAATTGCCCCGGGTGGCCTTGAATGTGGGTTTGATTACGTCTTACGAATCCGCAGCCTACCATGATTTTATCGATGAGTTAAAGCGCAGCGGTTTTGGTTTCAATGTATTTATTGTCGATGCCGTCATGCAGGGAAAGAATGCGGAAAGTTCTGTGCTGGCGGCCATGAAGGTATTAAACGGCATGGCAAATATCGATGTGATGGTGATCACCCGCGGCGGCGGATCTGTGACGGATTTAAGCTGCTTTGATAGCGAAAAGATCGCCATGGCCATTGCTGCGTCCGCCTTGCCTGTTTTAAGCGGCATCGGCCATGAGATTAATACTACGGTAACCGACTTAGCCGCCCATACATTTGCCAAAACACCGACAGCCGTGGCCCAGCTGTTGATCGGGCGGGTACAGGCATTCCTCGATCATTTAAATGAACGTGAAGAGCAGGTGCTGGAGTTAAGCCGGCGTGCCATTGAAAGGCAGCGCAGTCACCTGAAAGACGGTGCCCTGACATTACAGAAAAGCACGCTCGAACTGTTGAAATTGCAGCATCAGCGCATGGCGCGCGTCAGTGAAGGGCTTAAGCGAGCGTCCGGTACATTTACTAAAGGATCAAAACGCCGCATCATGGACTGCCAAAGTGATTTAAAGAAAACAATTCATTTGCACCTTCAAAAGTCACGGGATAAAATAGAACAATGCCAGAAGTTGGTTGGCATGGCTGATCCTAAGAATATCTTAAAGCGTGGGTTTAGCATCACCCGTTCGCAGGGCGGCAAGGTGATCGGTTCGTTAAAAGATGCAGCAGGGCAAAAGAGCATTACCACTCAATTGCTGGATGGCTTTATCATCAGCGATGTGAAAGAAGTGAGAAAATAAAATGGCAGACATCAAGTATAGTAAAGCCGTCGAGCGCCTGGATGATATCCTCATGAAGATCGAGAGTGATGATATCGATGTGGATGAGTTGTCATTGAAGGTCAAGGAAGCGGTCGATTTGATCAAGTTGTGTAAATCCAAGATCGACAAGGCCGAGTTGGAAGTCAAGAAAGTCGTTGCGGATCTATCGCAAGAATCAGGGGAATAGTTAACCGTAAGGCTGCCGTTCCCTGCGGCAAGCACAGTATCGTATAGGCAATAGAATAACCAGAGGAGAGAGACTTTATGATCGTCTTATATTCGACCCTCATTATTTGCGTCTGTGTTTTGGTTTTTATGAACACTTGCCGGGCCTGGTTTACCGGTGATGTCCATCGCAGCCCCAAATTACCTCCCAAGGGTAAGGCCACGATGTTTGATGTGCGTTATTTATTGATGGAAGGTGAGAAAGATTTAGCCATCCGTCTTTATTGTGAGATCTTTAACACCACCCCCGTGAAAGCTAAAAGAGATATTGAGGAATTAGAGCGAAGCCTCAAAGTCTGATACTTGCCTTTAGGAAATCAACATGCCTGATTGTATCTTTTGTAAAGATTTACCCAAAGTCATGACTAATGACTTGGCGTATGCGGTTTATGATATTAAGCCCCTATCCAAAGGGCACATGCTTTTTATCCCCAAGCGCCATCACCTGACGCTATTTGAGTCAACCCCTCAAGAAATACAAGCGGTGTTTGAATTAATCAATCAGGCCAAAGCATTGTTGCAAAAAGAGCATCAGCCCGACGGGTATAATGTGCAGGTCAATTGTGGTCCCGCGGCTGGTCAAATTGTCATGCACGCGCACGTGCATTTAATACCGAGGTATAAATAGAATGGCTAAATTTAATTGGAAAGAAGTCCGTATGTACGAAGATATCAAATACCATAAGATGGACGGTATTGCCAAGATCACCATTAACCGCCCGCATCGGCGCAATGCTTTTACACCCGTCACCGTCAAGGAAATGTCTGAGGCCTTCAATGATGCGCGGGATGATGACAAAATCGGTGTGATTATTTTAACAGGTGAGGGTAAACTGGCTTTTTGTTCCGGTGGTGATCAAAAAATCCGTGGGGATGCGGGTTATAAAGATAAAGACGGTACTAACCGTTTAAATGTATTGGATTTGCAGCGCCAAATCCGCAGCTGCCCTAAACCGGTGATTGCCATGGTGGCCGGTTATGCCATCGGTGGTGGTCAGATTTTGCAAATGCTATGTGATTTAACCATTGCGGCAGATAATGCTGTGTTTGGGCAGACCGGCCCCAAAGTTGGTTCCTTTGACGGTGGTTATGGTTCCAGTTATATGGCCCGTATTGTGGGGCAGAAAAAAGCGCGGGAGATTTGGTTTCTCTGCCGCCAGTACAATGCCAAGCAAGCCTTGGCCATGGGATTGGCCAATACGGTTGTGCCTTATGCCAAATTAGAACAGGAAACCGTGCAATGGTGCAAAGAAATTTTGCAGCACTCGCCCTTAGCTATACGCTGTTTAAAATCGGCGCTTAATGCAGACTGCGACGGTAAAGCCGGTTTACAGGAATTAGCTGGTAATGCCACACTTTTATTTTATATGACCCAAGAAGGCCAGGAAGGCCGCAATGCCTTCGTGCAAAAACGCAAACCCGATTTTTCCAAATTCCCGAAAAGACCGTAACAGATGAATCCCTGGATACTTGCCATACGCCCCAAGACATTGCCGGCGGCCATAGCACCGGTGGCCATTGGCAGTGCCATGGCTTTTGGCGATGGGGCCTTTCATGCGCCATCTGCCTGTTGTGCACTGGCGGCTGCACTTTTTATCCAGATTGGTACTAATCTCGCCAATGATTATTTTGATTTTAAAAAAGGGGCGGACACCAAAGACCGCCTGGGACCCACGCGTGTGACCCAAGCCGGCTTGATCGCTCCGGGGGTGGTTTTATCGGCAGCTGTTTTCTTTTTTGTTTTAGCAGCACTGGTATCGCTTTATTTGATCAACCGTGCCGGCAGCAGCATC
>CAZBJT010000230.1:0-3409 GCA_964492215.1 uncultured Planctomycetales bacterium
GTGGATTTTTGGGCCGGGTCGGTTAATTTAGTTTCCGCTTCTAAAATCGGAGCGATTGGAAAACTAAAATACGTGGACTCATTGATGTCACTGGAATAGCGGTCGAACTGTTCGATATTGGAGATGAATTCTTTATAGGTCATAGTTAGGCATTTTAGGGCTGCAATGCAGCCAAGGCAAGACCTAAATCATAGATTTTTATTTCGCCGTAATCGCCGCCTGCGGATAAAAAGCCCAATGAATCAGCCAACTGCTCATTATGGTCTAGAACAAACCGTGTGAGCAAGGCCCGATTTAAATGCGGGAAAGTTTGCACGGGTTGGGCGCGTTGGCGTATGGCTTCTAAGAAATTAATCAGCGGCGGAGAGAATCTCCTCTCATTAGCCGTCCAGGAAATATACGCCTGCGGGTCAATCACCAAATACCTGGCCCCCTGTTTGTATAAAGCCACCAAGGCAGCTAAATCTTTAGGGCAGGGCTTTACTTGATCAAGGGAAGATACATAGAGACCTTCCACCAAAGGTTGGGTGGAAACAATACCGGCATTGGGGTCATGCTGTAAAATCGCTTGGATGGCTTGCTGATAATTGGTTTTAGCTACCGTTAAAACAGCCGCATGCCACAACATGAAACCTACAGCCAACACGGTCAGCCATTTCCCTACTTTGGCTACAGGGCCTAAACGCATGTCCCACAAAGCATGGGCACTGACAGCCGCAGCGATGGCCATGAAGGGCAAGACCACGCATAAATAACGCGCACCCTTCTCAGCGGCAAAAGAAAACAGGCCCATTTGCAAAACCACGACGGTAAATGGTAAAAGACCTTGGTATTGCCGGCGCAGCAAAGCACCCAGATTATCCCAAAATAATAAGGCAAAGAAAATACCTTCTAAAAGAAACACATAACAGGGGAAAGAAAGAAAATTTAATACCCCTCTCTTACCTTCGGCATCCTGGGCTTGATGGAACATCCAGCCGAATGTGACTTCACGGTTGGCCCCGTCATACAGGCTGCCGACAATAAAAACAATGCCATAAAAAACCAAACCATAAATGATGAGATTAAGCCAATTGACCTTTCTCTTTGCTTGCCATGCGGTGAACAATTCGATCAGCCCGATAAAAACAGGGGCGATGACCATGCGATAATTGGTAAAAAAGACGCAGGACAATACTAGCGCCGACGCAAAGAAACGCCATTGCAGGGCGCGATTGGCCATATACAAATAAATAGCAGCCAAAAATAACAAGGTGCTTAATGACTCTTGCATCCCTAAGCGTGAATAAAAAACGTGGCTCGGCAAGATGGCTAAAAATAAAGCGCTGATACACGCAATGCGCTCATTCTTCAAATAACGCTTGGCCCAGAAGTAGGTGAGAATAACGGTCGCTATACCCGCTATAGCTGAGATGACACGGGCAAACCACCAGGCCTCGACGCCGACAAAGAACACACGTAAATTTAATAAAAAGAACCAAAGGGCTTTAGGTGTCTGTAAAGCTATCTTGGACATCAGGCCTAAAATCACCATCAATTCATTGAGGTCATGGGCGGGATTATGCGCAATTAGATTTAATAAGGCCCGGTTCTGCCCTAAGTACATCCCTTCATCATAAAATAAAAATTGATTGTCGGTGATAGCATAGAGTCGCAGGCAAATTGCTATGACCATAACAGTCAAACCAGCCCAGGCTAATGGGGATAAGGATTTTAATTTGTTTAACATGATTTCTTACCTTGAGGCCAATACATGTCTTTGAGCAGCATCAAGATCGTCGCTACAATGGCATTGATGCTCTTTAGGCTAAAGGCCTTGGATTTTTCATGCCGGCGGCCGGCATGTTCAAAGTAAATGGCACGCCATGTCACACCCTGCTTTAAAAGACGGATGATGCATTCGGCCAAAGCAGCCAAACCGGTTGATTTGATAGGTATCCCCTGCAGCAATTGGCGGCGGCAAATAAAAGCACCGTTGTAATATTTCAATCGTAAGCCAAAAAGCAAATTCATCAACAACACAAAACACCAGGACACCACATGGCGAAACATGGAACGTTTATTGTTTTTACGCACATAAGAAATAACCAGATCGGCTGATCCGTGCGCCTCCATCAAATCTTTTAAGGACTGGGCGGCCATGTCATTGTCACCGGGGAAAACCGTGACAAAATCTTTGGTGGCCATCTTAACTCCGCGGGCAAAAGAAAAACCAAAACCCTGATTGGTGGCATTGCTTACGACACGAATATGCGCATTGACCTCTGCCTTGAATTGAGCAAACTCGCCGGTCTTATCCGGACTGCCGTCATCCACCACTATAATTTCATAGTCGGTCGTCATGCTTTTGGCCACCGCTACGACATTATCGATGGCGGCTTCAATATTGCCTTCTTCGCGGTAGGCGGGAATAATGATGGAGAAACTGGTACTCATCATGCGGAGACACTCATAATCTTGGCAATGACCTCGGCGGGTAATTTAGGGCTTAGATCTTCCAGGCCTGAACCAAACTTAAGCATGGGCTCGATTTTTTGATTCGGGTCGATCATCACATCAATGACTACCGGTCCCGGTGTATTAAAAGCCTTATGGATCACAGCCTCTAACTGGCCATGATTCTCAATACGGAATCCGGGTAAATGAAAAGCCTCTGCTGTTTTGACAAAATCAGGGAAATTCAAACCCGTCGCTGTATTAACAGCTGCATAATTGGCATTAAGCCAGGTATCAATGGTTTGTTTCTGGATGGCATGCCCGCCATTGTTAAAAATAAATAGCTTCACATTCATTTGGTACCGTTGAATGGTAGCCAACTCCTCGATGTTCATCATGAGCCCCCCGTCGCCGGTAAAACAAATAATGCGGCGGTCACTGCCGGCGGCCGCACCCACGCTGGCTGACAAGGCATAGCCCATGGGTGTATGGTTCCATGCGGAGAAAAGACGCTGGTCCGGCTTGATCTCCAAGGCTTGAGATATCCATGCTAAATTGGCACCTGTGTCGGCGATAAATATGTCTCCTGGTGCCGAAAGCTTGGAAATTTCTTTAACGAAGACGTGACCGTCGACATAATCGGTGCGTTGGTGTTTTTCTTTAGCGCACAAGGGGTATTCTTTTTCCCATTGACGGATTTGCTGATGCCAGGGCATTAAACGCTGCGGGTTTTGGGGCGACTGCTGCTTTAAGGCATTCAGCAAATGAGGCAATGTCGATTCAATGGCCAAATCCAAGGCAAAATCATTGGCCGTGAATTTGGTCAATTCCTGAGGATCAATGTCGACTAAAACTTTCTTGGCTTTGGGGGCAAATAATGTGGTTTTGCCGCCGGTGATCATTTGGGATAAACGGGTGCCTAAACCAATCACCAGGTCGCTGTTTTGTACGGCGAAATTACCTGAGCGCGGCC
>CAZBJT010000231.1:0-3408 GCA_964492215.1 uncultured Planctomycetales bacterium
TGTGCGAACCGCCGGTCGTGGAATAACGCGTGTGCGCGATGGCCACATGGCCTTTGAGCTTTTTGATATTGTCTTCATCGAAATTATCAACAGCCAACCCCGCCTTTTTAATGACATGGGTGTCTTTGCCGTCGTAAGAAACGATACCTGCGGCTTCTTCACCCCGGTGCTGCAGGGCGAACAGGCCTAAAAAGACCATCTTGCTTGCTTCTTTATGATGAGAGATGCCTACAATGCCGCACATAGTTTCCTTAATAAAATAGGTGATCCCCTATTTAACTGCGCTTAAAATAGGACGAGGGCCCTTATTTTTTAAATACAATGTCTGCAACGGTTCGACGGTGAATGCTTCCTTTAACGATGCTTCAATGCCATTGACCGCAGCCCATGCCCCCTGCAAAGTCGTGATGCACGGGATATTGTGTAAGATGGCGGCGGCACGGATGGCACGCATGTCCGACTGGCTTTTCTTGCCGGAAGGTGTATTGATAATTAGATTTATCTCACCTTTTTTAACCAAGGTCAAGGCATTATTTTCGCCCTCGTGGTGTTTCTCTAAAATGGTCACGGTAATGCCGGAGGAACGCAAGACCTTGGCGGTGCCTTTGGTGGCGCAGATCTTAAATTTTAAATCCGCCAGCTTTTTGGCGATAAAGGCCACGTCACGCTTATCATACTCATTGACACTGACAAACACCGTGCCTGATTTTGGTAAGGCCTGACCCGCGCTCATCTGGGCCTTGGCAAAAGCCACGCCAAACGTAGACGCCGTGCCCATAACCTCGCCGGTACTTTTCATTTCCGGCCCTAAGATAATATCGACACCGGAAAAACGGCTAAATGGCAGCACGGATTCTTTCACGCAGAAATATTTTAAATCATCCGGATTAGGCAGATCAAAATCACTGAGCTTCTTGCCGGCCATGATCTGGGCGGCAATCTTAGCTAATGGCACGCCCGTGGCTTTAGAAACGAATGGCGACGTACGCGAGGCACGCGGATTGACTTCCAATACATAGACCTGACGGCCTTTGACCGCAAATTGAATGTTCAACAGCCCAACTACTTTGAGTGCCTTGGCCAAGCGCACGGTGTGGGCTTTAATGTCTTTAATTACATCTTCACTTAAGGTGTGCGGCGGTAACACGCAAGCCGAGTCGCCGGAGTGAATACCTGCATTCTCAATATGCTCCATGACACCGGCCACAAAAACATCGGTGCCGTCGCAAATACCGTCGACGTCGACTTCCTGGGCATCTTCCAAGAATTTATCGATCAAAACCGGGTGACCGCGTGAAACGCTGTGCACCTCATCCATAAATGATTTGATTGATTCTTCGTCATACACAATGCGCATGGCGCGTCCGCCTAATACATAAGACGGGCGGACCAGCACCGGATAACCAATGCGGTTGGCAGCGGCCAATGTTTCATCTTTGGATGTGGTTGAGGCATTGGCCGGCTGCTTGATACCAAGCTCGTCGATCAATTTGGCAAAATGCTCACGGTTTTCCGCCACATCGATGGAATCAACCGATGTGCCGATGATGGGTGCCCCGGCCTGAAACAGGCGGCGGGCTAAATTAAGCGGGGTCTGGCCGCCGAATTGCACGATGACACCATCCGGCTTTTCCACCTCATAAATATTCATCACATCTTCAAAGGTCAAAGGCTCGAAATACAAACGGTCGGAGGTGTCATAATCCGTCGACACGGTCTCAGGGTTCGAGTTGACCATGATGGTTTCAAAACCCATTTCCTTTAAGGCAAATGAGGCATGGCAGCAGCAATAATCGAATTCAATGCCCTGGCCGATGCGGTTTGGGCCGCCGCCCAAGATCATGATCTTTTTCTTTTTGCTTTTGCTCTTCTTGTTATTGATGATAGCTTCATCTTCTGTTTCATACGTCGAGTAATAATACGGCGTATACGCTTCGAATTCAGCCGCACAGGTATCGACCACTTTGAAGGTGGCTACAATGCCTAAGTCTTTGCGCATACTGCGCACGTCTTTTTCGCTTTTATCTAAAAATTCAGCCAATTGAGCGTCGGAGAAACCATATTCTTTCGCACGGCGCAACAGCGGCGTGCTTAAGGCGCCACCGGTTTCAATTTCAGCCTTCATCTCATTTTCTAATTCCAGGATCTGGGCGATTTGGTCAATAAACCAAATGTCGATCTTGGAAAGCCTGCTCACATCTTCAATGCTATAGCCTTTTTGCAGGGCATACTTTAAGTAGAAAATGCGTGAGGCATTAGGCTCAGTCAGGCGCAAATTCAATTTTTCTTCGTCGATGTAGCGAAAATCCTGTTTATTGTCGAGCCCAATATGGTCGATTTCAAGGCCGCGCAAACCTTTCTGCAGCGCTTCTTTGAAATTGCGCCCGATGGCCATGGTCTCGCCCACGCTTTTCATCTGAATGCCTAAAATATCCTTGGCTTCCGGAAATTTTTCAAAAGTAAACCGCGGGATCTTGACCACCACATAATCAATGCTGGGCTCAAAACAGGCCGGGGTCACCTGGGTGATGTCATTTTGAATTTCATCTAAGGAATAACCCACCGCCAATTTAGCGGCAAATTTAGCAATGGGGAAACCCGTGGCTTTGGAGGCCAGTGCGGAAGAACGTGACACGCGCGGATTCATTTCAATCACCACCATGCGGCCATTCTTGGGGTTGATGGCAAATTGAATGTTAGAACCACCGGTCTCGACCCCGATCTCGCGGATCAAACGGATGGAACAATTGCGCATGTTCTGGTATTCAGCGTCGGTCAAGGTTTGAATCGGTGCCACGGTAATGCTGTCACCGGTGTGCACGCCCATGGGATCTAAATTCTCAATCGAGCAGACGATCACCACATTGTCCGCCCCATCGCGCATTAATTCCAGCTCAAATTCTTTCCAGCCTTCGATGGATTCTTCAATCAAAATTTCATGGATCATCGAGCTTTCAATGCCTAAAGCCGCGATCTTTTCAAATTCTTCCATGTCATGCGCAATACCACCGCCGGTGCCACCCAGCGTAAACGACGCACGGATAATGCAGGGAAAACCGATCTCTGTGACGGCCCTCTTGGCTTCTTCAATGTTGTGGGCAAACACGCTCTCAGGCACATCCAGGCCCACCTTGATAGCGGCTGCTTTAAATTCACTGCGGTCTTCGGCTTTTTTAATTACTTCGTATTTGGCACCCAGCATTTCCACATTGTATTTAGCCAAAATGCCCTGCTCATGCAATTTCATGGCCAAATTCAAGCCCGTCTGACCACCTAAGGTCGGCAAAATAGCGTCGGGCTTCTCTTTGATGATGATCATCTCTAAAAATTCCGGCGTCAACGGCTCAATATAGGTAGCATCGGCAATGCCGGGGTCGGTCATGATGGTGGCGGGGTTAGAATTGACCA
>CAZBJT010000232.1:0-3404 GCA_964492215.1 uncultured Planctomycetales bacterium
GCATGGGTAAAGGTAAAGGTGATTTGGATCATTGGGTAGCGGTGGTCAAGCGCGGCAAAGTTGTCTTTGAATTAGGCGGCGTGCCGGAAGATTTCGCCAAACAAATCTTGCGCCTGGTGGCTTTTAAATTGTCCGTGCGGACTAAGTTCATCACACGTGAGGCTCATTAATCGAGGGTAGTTATGAAAATCAAAGAGTTACAAACTTTAAGCGATGAAGATTTAGTCGCGAAGGAAAAACAGTTCAAGCATGATCTTTTCTTGATGAACAACCAGCGCCAAGTGGGCCGTTTGGAAAAGCCCGCTGCCGTCGGGAAATTAAAGAAAGACATTGCCCGTATTTTAACTCTGTTAAATGAGAGAAAGCATAATGGAAAAAAGAATTAATCGCCGCAGGGAATTAACCGGGACCGTTGTCAGCGACAAAATGGACAAAACCCGTGTCGTGCAAGTCACCCAAGTGGGGCAGCACGCTAAGTATGAAAAAGCCGTACGCCATTTCGTAAAATATAAAGCGCATGATGAGAAGAATGCGACCAAGACAGGCGATGTGGTATTGATGATGGAAACAAGGCCCTTGTCTAAAGATAAGCGCTGGGTCATCCGCGAAGTCGTTGAAACCAAGGCATAACGTAAAGAGGTTTTGTTATGATTCAACTTAAGACAGTTTTAGATGTAGCTGACAATACCGGTGCCCGTAAAGCATCTGTCATTAGCGTTTTAAAAGCTAAAGGCAAAATGTGGGCCAAGGTTGGCGATATTGTCAGGGTTAATATCAAGGAAAGTTCTCCTGATGCAGCGGTTAAAAAAGGCACCATGGCTAAGGGGATTATCGTCCGCACGAAGGAAGCCATCCGCCGCAGTGATGGTACTTATGTGCGTTTTGACAGCAATGCGGTGGTTATCATCGACGATGCCGGTAACCCCAAAGGTACACGTGTGTTTGGTCCGGTTGCGCGCGAGTTGCGTAACATGGAATTTATGAAAATAATTTCTTTAGCTCCCGAGGTTGTGTAATATGTTGCGCATTAAGAAAGATGACCAAGTCATCGTTACAGCTGGTAAAGATAAAGGCAAAACCGGTAAAGTCGTGCGTGTTCTGCCCAAAGACAGTAAAGCTGTTGTTGAAAATATCAATGTGGTTAAAAAAGCAGTCAAGAAAAGCGATACCTACCCTCAGGGTGGTTATGTGGAAATGGAAAAGCCCATCTCCTTGTCTAATTTGATGTTGATCGACAAGAAGAACAATAAGGCCACCCGTTTTTCCACAAAGATCCTTAAAGATGGAGCTAAGGAACGTATTGCTAAAATCAGTGGTGAAACGATTTAAGTGAGAGGTAACGAAAAGTGTCAGCCCGATTATTAGAAAAATACCGTAAAGAAGTCATTCCTCAAATGAAGGAAAAATTTGGCATCAAGAATCCGATGGCCGTACCGCATTTGGACAAGATCGTCGTCAACATGGGTGTTGGTGAAGCCATCGGTGACGTCAAAATCTTAGACCGTGCTGCCCAGGATTTGGCCACCATCACCGGCCAGAAACCAAGCATCCGTCGTTCCAAGAAAGCCATTTCTAACTTTAAATTGCGTGAGAATTTACCCATCGGCGCCAAAGTAACGTTGCGCAGCGTACGTATGTATGAATTCCTGGATCGTTTAGTCAATGTGTCCCTGCCGCGTATCCGTGACTTTAACGGTGTTTCCCGTAAGGCCTTTGACCGTGAGGGTAATTACACCTTAGGCATCCAGGATCAGGGCATTTTCCCCGAGATTGACGCTGGTGTTCGTGACCATCGCATCCAGGGTATGGATATTTCGCTCGTTTTCAAGGGTGGCAATAAAGAACAGAATTTTGAAGTCTTGCGTCTCTTAGGGATGCCGTTTACTAAACAATAATCAGGGATATTTTATTTTATGGCTAAAAAATCAAAAATCAACAAAGCAGCGCAAACACCTAAATTTCCGGTGCGTCAGCATAACCGTTGTGGTTTATGCGGCCGTCCGCGCGGGTATTTACGCCGTTTTGGTACTTGCCGTATTTGTTTCAGGGAATTGGCCTTGAAGGGCGAAATTCCAGGTGTTAAAAAAGCAAGCTGGTAAGTTCGTCATTGTCATTCCCGTAAAAGCGGGAATCCAGAAAAGTAAAAATAAAATAGTTGAGGAAATAAATTATGTCAGTTTCAGACCCGATCGCCGATACTTTAACCGTCCTGCGCAATGCTTTTGGTGCCCGCAAAGAAACCGTCGAGTTTCCTGCATCTAAGTTATTGGAACGCATCATGCAGATTTTTAAAAATGACAGCTATATCGAAGATTTTCGTCTGTTAAAAGACGATAAGCAGGGCGTATTGAAGGTTTATTTGAAGTATGAGGAAAATAAACCTGCTGTCATGGGTATCAAACGTGTTTCCCGTCCAGGTTTACGTGTGTATGCTAATAATACCCGTATTCCACGCGTACTCAATGGCTTAGGTACGGCTGTCTTGTCCACCTCTAAAGGTGTGATCAGCGACCGTGAAGCCCGCAAGATGAAAGTCGGCGGGGAAGTACTTTGTTATATCTGGTAACCCAAGGAAATTATTATGTCAAGAATCGCTAAAACACCTGTTGCATTGCCTAAAGGCGTGAAGATCGCCGTCGGCGGTGGCAAAGTCAATGTCGAAGGCCCCAAGGGTAAATTGTCCCTGGATGTTCCTGCCGGTATAGCTTTGGAGCAAAAAGAAGATAAATTATTCGTCAATCGTTTGGATGACAGCAAGCAAAGCCGTTCCAATCATGGCACCGTCAAGCGTTTGATCGTGAATATGTGCGATGGCGTGACCAATGGTCATCGCAAAAGTCTTGAGATCCAGGGCGTCGGTTTTCGTGCGGCTATGCAAGGTACTAAATTGATCTTAAATGTCGGATTTTCCCATCCGGTTGAATATGAAATCCCCCAGGGTGTAACAGTTGCCTCTGCCAAGCCGACGGAAATTTCCGTTGAAGGTGTCGATAAGATGCTGGTGGGCATGGTGGCTGCTAAGATCCGCGGGTTTAAACCGCCGGAACCTTATAAAGGCAAAGGCATTCGTTATACCGGTGAAGTCGTCCGTCGTAAACAAGGTAAACAGGTGACGAAGTAAACAGTTTTACTTCGTTTAGATAAGGTAAGCTATGTTAAACATTAAAGAACATAAAAGAATTTCTCGTCACCAACGCATCCGTAAAGGCGTTGCCGGTACAACCCAGCGTCCACGTTTATGCTTGCACCGCAGCTTAAATAATTTGCAAGCCCAGATTGTTGATGATTGGGCAGGCAAAATATTGATCGGCAAATCTACGTTGGCCAAAGATGTCAAAGCAAAGATCAAGACCGGCGGCAATATTAAAGCGGCCAGTATTTTAGGTGAAGTCTTAGCAGCAGAA
>CAZBJT010000233.1:0-3399 GCA_964492215.1 uncultured Planctomycetales bacterium
AATTTTTCATTAATTAAATTACCCTAGGTGTCTGGAATTACCCCCGCGGGTGGAATTCTTTGTGTACTGTTTTTAGGCGTTCTTTGTCTACATGTGTATAAATTTGTGTGGTGGAGATGTCGGCGTGGCCGAGCATTTCCTGCACGGAACGCATGTCTGCCCCATGCTCAAGCAAATGGGTGGCAAATGTATGCCGCAATGTATGCGGCTTGATCGTCTTCTTGATATTCGCCTTACGCGCGTAAAATTTAATCACCGCCCAAATGCTCTGGCGGCTGATCCGTTTGCCCAAACGGCTGACAAATAAAGAGTCCACACCGGCAGTCTTCACCAATTTAGGCCGGGCCCGGTCCAGGTAAATCTGTATGGCTTCACGGGCTTTTTTGCCTAAAGGGATGATGCGCTCTTTACTCCCCTTACCTACGGCCCGCACAAAACCGACATCGAAATTAATACTGGTGACTTTTAAATCAGCCAACTCCGACACCCGCACACCACTGGCATAGAACAATTCTAAAATAGCCCGGTCACGTAAGGGCTGCCAGCCGCGGCCGACGGCAGCCGCGATCATTGCTTCCACTTCTTTCTGGGTCAACACATCCGGTATGCGCTTCCAGATTTTCGGTGTGTCTACTAAAGTGGTGGGGTCTTCTTTGGCCAGATTTTCCCGCACTAAAAAACGGTGGAACATTTTAACCGCCGCCAAATGGCGGCAAATGGATGTGGTCGACAGCCCATGCTTCTTTAAATCAAACATGAAGGCACTGATATGATCACGATTCACCCGGTCAGGATTCTTAATACCCTTGCCGGCCAAGTGTTCAATGTATTTCTCAAGATCACGGGTATAAGCCAATAAGGTGTTTTTGGCCAGACCCCGCTCAACAGACAAATAATTAATGAACTCGACGGTTAATTCTTTCATTATTTGGCATCAACGAAAGAGTTTGATATACGGTCGACCCGCAACTGATCGCGCAGCATGCGGTCAAAGGCACGCAAGTCGCTTTCAATGCGCGGCACATTGCGCGAAACCCAGGGCCCCTTCAATGACTCATCAAAATAACTCAATAAACCCTTTAAACGGTCCAGTTCAGCGGCCTTGTCAGGATTGACCACTTTCTTCATCTCGTCGATCTGGGCGTAAACCTGTCCCAACAAATAATGGACCTTTTTATCCGAATTTTTTTCCTCAATGGCCGTCCACAAGTCTTTGTACCAATTCTTAATCAAGATATACCGCTCATTATAATTTTCTTTGGGGTTATTTTCAGGTGCCGGGTATTCCTCAGGCTCCAATACCGGAATAAAATTACTATCCTGTATATCGCTCTTCTTTTTCTGACGGGTGAATTTCTTACGCAAAGACTCGCACGAGCTAAATGACAGGGTCATCGCCAACATAGCGACCACGCTTAATATCATTTTTTTCTGACGGTACAGATTAATCATTCATCATCTCCTCAAACTCCTGTTGATTTAAGACAGCAACACCTATTTGCCGGGCTTTATCCAGTTTTGAACCTGGATTCGTCCCAGCTATGACAAAATCGGTCTTACGGCTCACTGATTCGACGATTTGACCACCCTGGGCCTCGACCATTTGCCCTGCCTCAGTGCGGGTCATCCCTTCTAATTCACCGGTAAATACAAATTTTTTCCCCTGGTAACGGTTACCGGCAAGCTTTACCTGCGGCTCGGTTAAATTAATCCCGGCTTTTTTAAAGTTATCAATTAAACGCTTCGTCGAGCTTAAGGCAAAATAATCGACCAAAGAAGTAGCCATGACCGGACCCACCTCATGAATGACCTCAAAATCCGCCGGAGCAGCTTTTATCATAACATCGAGGCTGCCAAACTGCCTAGCCAAAACTTGGGCCGCTTTCACACCGATATTGGCAATACCAAGGCCGTATAAAAATTTGGATAAAGGCTTTTGTTTACTGGCTTCAATGGCTTTCAACAAATTATCAGCCTTCTTATCAGCAAATAACTCGAGGGCGCAAACATCTTCCCGGCGCAGGCTGTAAATGTCAGCCAAATCTTTGACCAGATTTTTATCAATGAGTTGTCGCACCGCTGACTCGCCTAAACCCTCGATATCCATGGCATCACGCGAAGCAAAGTGGGTTAAAGCACGCTCTAATTGTTTAGGGCATTGCGGGTTCTGGCAGCGATAGGCCACATCTTCATCTTTGGTCTTGGTTATTTTCCCGCCGCAAGAAGGGCAAATTTTCGGTATGGCAAATGTGCCTTTTGAGATTTTTTCTACAACTTTGACGATCTTAGGGATAACATCACCAGCACGTTCTAACAGCACACGGTCCCCGGCATTGACCCCTAAGCGTTTGATCTCATCAAAATTATGCAAGGTGGCACGTGCAATAGTAACCCCGGCACAAGCCACCGGTTCTAATTCCGCCACCGGCGTCAACACACCGGTACGCCCCACCTGGACGACGATCTCACGCACCACGGTCGTGGCCTGATAAGCCGGGAATTTAAAAGCCACGGCCCAGCGCGGGCTTTTTAAAGTGGCACCCAACTGCCCCTGCTGTTTTAAATCATTAACTTTAACAACAACCCCGTCGACATCATAAGAAATGCCTTCACGCTTTTGGGCGAACTCATTGCAAAAAACAATCACGGCAGCCAAATCCGCGCACAAACGGCTGTAAGGATTGACCGGCAGGCCATACGCCTTGACCTGTTCTAAGAACTCCCATTGCGTGGCATAATTCCTGCCGCCTTCTAATACGCCAAAAGAATGGGTAAAGAATTTTAAACCACGCCCGGCGGTCAAACGGCTGTCTAATAATTTCAATGCACCGGCAGCTGAATTACGGGGATTGGCAAATAGATCATCTCCCTGCTCTTTACGCCGGGCATTAATTTTGGCAAAATCATCTTTATCCGTATACACTTCCCCGCGCACTTCCAGCAAATCCGGGAAATTGCCTTTTAACTTAAGCGGTATGGCTTGGATAGTGCGGGCATTGTGCGTAACATCCTCACCGGAAACACCATCGCCGCGGGTGGCAGCCAAGACCAATTCACCCTTGTTATACGTCAGGGCACAACTGACCCCGTCGATCTTTAACTCCGCGGTCAAGGCCGGTTTTAATCCATTCAACCCTTTGACCACACGCTCATACCAGAGTTCTAATTCCTTAATATCATAGGTATTGTCCAATGACATCATCTTGATGCGATGATTGACCGTAGGCAAAGCCCCTTCTACCTTAAAGCCGATCCTTTGGGTGGGCGATGCCGATGATTTTAATTGAGGGAATTGCTCTTCTAAACCGACGAGCTCCTTTAAGAGTTTGTCATATTCAGCATCGGACACCGTCGGCTGGGCCAGCATATAATAATTGTAATTATGCGCCTCAAGCTGTT
>CAZBJT010000234.1:0-3385 GCA_964492215.1 uncultured Planctomycetales bacterium
GATCTTGTTCGAAAATATATTTATCTTTAAATGTACCAGGCTCTCTTCATCGCCATTGACGACTAAATATTTTGGCTTAGGATTGGCTTGCGGGATAAAGCTCCATTTGGTACCCGTCGGAAAACCGGCACCGCCAAGCCCACGTAAATTGGATTTCTTCACCTCATCAATGACTTGGGCCTGTGTCATTTGAGTCAATGCTTTGCGGGCCCCCTCATAACCTTTAGCTTGAACATAGGTTTCCAGGCGATGAGAATTAGGCTTACCAAAATTACGTGTGACGATTTTTTCCATATTTAGCTATTCTCTTGGATCATTTCATCGATCTTCTTTTTATTTAAAAAGCCTTTGTATTCTTTATTGCATTGCATCATGGGTGCTAATTCGCAGGCCCCCAGGCATTCGACGACACTTAAACTGAATTTACCATCCGGTGTGGTTTCACCGGGTTTAAGATTTAAACGTGTCTTTAAGTGCTCAATAATGTCCTCAGCGCCTAACAAGGCGCACGCGGTTGTCTGGCAAACTGAAAAATGGCATTTGCCTTTTTTAGTCTGATGGAATAAATGATAAAAGGAAACAACTTCATGCACATGCACGACGGGAACACCTAAATATTCCGCAATGGAATTCTCAGACTCCGGAGTGATCAAACCCTCTTTTTCCTGGACAAAATGCAGCACAGGTAAAAGGGCGGCCCGTTTATCTTCATAACGGCTGGTGATTTTATCAAGCTCTGGCAAAATGTCTTTCATCTGTCCAATTCCCCTGCAATCATATTAACCGAACCGAATGTAGGCACAAGATCAGCCATCATATCACCCACTAATAATTTAGGTAAAGCCGCCATGATCGGAAAACACGGCGGGTGCACACGCACGCGCCAGGGATGATCACGGCCGTCACTGACAATATAGAATCCAAGTTCTCCATTAGCACCTTCGACGGGCGTATACGCTTCCCCGACCGGAGGTTTGATGCCATGGCCATACATGACCAATTTAAAATGATTCATCAAGCCTTCAATATTACTATAGGTCTCTTCCTTGGCAGGCAAAACAACATCTTTTTGATTAGCACTGATGCCCTGATAATACTTCTTGGTACTTCCTTGCAGGGTTGGATCTAAATCTACCTGATCCCCCTCTAACCCCTCGGTCCGTCCCATTTTTGCGCTATCAACCATTTCAGCGGCAGAAATGATTTCACCGGTTAAATCGCCGGCAATCGGGCCATCCGGGATTTGCTGGAAGCATTGCTCGATCATTCTCAAAGATTGTTCCATCTCCGCCATACGTACAAAATAACGGTCAAGGTTATCGCCCTTGGTACCGACGGGAACTTCAAAATCCAAACGGTCATAAATTAAATAAGGATTGGCTTTGCGCACATCGTAAGCCACACCGGTAGATCTTAAAAATGGCCCGGTGATCCCATAAGAAATAGCATCTTCGGCAGAAATCGTTCCGATATCTTTCATGCGGTCAAAGAAAATACGGTTGCGGGTCAAGAGCTCATCCGCCTCGATCAATACTTTACGCACTTCGGCAATTTTATTGAAGCATTTATCAGTAAATCCCGGCGTCAAATCAGCTTTAACACCGCCGATGCGCACATAAGAAATGGTCAAACGGGCCCCGGTGATCTCTTCGACTAATTCATACAAATATTCACGGGCCTTGATCATGTAAAGAAACACCGACATGGCCCCTAATTCCATGGCCGAAGCACCCAGGCAAGTCAAATGATCGGTAACGCGCGAAATTTCGCTCATGATGACACGGATGTATTTGGCGCGTTCCGGTATATCAATACCTAATAATTTTTCAACGGTGAGTGCAAAGCCTACATTATTAATAAGCGGAGACACATAGTTGAGGCGATCTGTATAAGGGAAACATTGGGTATACATGACCGTTTCGCACATCTTCTCAAAAGCGCGATGCAGGTACCCGATCTCAACATCCACACCTTTAATGCGTTCACCCTCTAATTCCATGATAAGACGGATAACACCGTGCATGGCCGGATGCGAAGGACCTACATTTAATAACATTGAGCGGGTTTGAGTTGCCATTATTTCACCTTAATTCTGAGGTCCAATAAGCGGTTGACGTTTATTGAACGCATAATCTTTACGTAAGGCATGCCCTTTAAACTCTTCATACATCAAAATACGCTTCAAATTTGGATGCCCTGTAAACTTAATGCCAAACATATCCCAAACTTCGCGTTCATACCAATTAGCAGAAGCCCACAAATCATGAAGGCTATCCACCTCAGGGTTTTTCTCATCCACGGGGACTTTAATGCGAATCCTGGTGTTATATTTAAGGGAAAAGAAGTGATAAACAACTTCAAAGCGGAATTCTTTTTGGATGCGGCCACCGGCATAAAACAAATAATCAACGGCTGTCAAATCCATTAGAAAATTGAAATCCAATTCCGGAGTTTCTTTTAAGAATTTAGCAACGGCCCGTAACGCCGACGGACGAACGATAGCAGTCTCATCTCCCCTAAAGGCATGGGTCTCGATGATGTCTGCGGCAAATTTTTCCTGGACTGTTTCTAAAGGTGTCATGATGAAGATTCTATATTTTTAATATGTTCAGTGATGGAATAGGCTTGCTGCACATGTGCCGGCCGGCCTATTTTTGTACGCGGGTCATAGAGTGTCCGGCTCTGCTCACCTTTTTGGATCTTGTCCTGAAGTTTAATTAAACCATCAATGACATTTTCCGGGCGCGGCGGGCAGCCAGGGATATAAATATCAACAGGGATAATGGTATCAATACCCATCACCGTCGAATAATTGTCATAAAACCCGCCGGTGCAGGTGCAGACACCAAAGGCCACGACCCACTTGGGATCGCACATTTGGTCATGC
The DNA here is from genome assembly GCA_964492215.1 of uncultured Planctomycetales bacterium. Classification (GTDB taxonomy): domain Bacteria; phylum Omnitrophota; class Gorgyraeia; order Zapsychrales; family Fredricksoniimonadaceae; genus CAYNTZ01. The sequence continues at coordinate 2,888 of CAZBJT010000234.1, forward strand.
ACCGTCTTTAAAACCGGGGCCATCTTATGGCTGATCGTCCCCACCACAAAAAGCACATCTGATTGGCGCGGAGAAAAGCGCGGGAAACCCGCACCAAAACGATCTACGTCATAATGGGAAGCTGCGGTAGACATATACTCCATGCCGCAACAGGCCGTTACAAACGGGTATTGAAAAATAGAATATTTACGCGCCCAGCCTAAAGCATCGCTCATCTTCGAGGTGAAAAAATTAGCTGGAGAACTCATGAAGGACATGTCTTTACTCCCACTCTAATGCACGTTTTTTCCAAACGTAGCAGAATCCTAAAACCACAAAACCCATAAACACACCCATCTCGATCAAACCGAAAATCCCCATGTCCCTAAATAAGACAGCCCAGGGAAACAGAAAAACCAGCTCGACGTCAAACACAATAAAAAGCATGGCCACAATATAAAAATGCACGGGCATATTCCCGCCAGGCAAAGAAAAAGGCTCCTTGCCGCATTCAAAAGG
>CAZBJT010000235.1:0-3373 GCA_964492215.1 uncultured Planctomycetales bacterium
TTCCAGTGGCAGCAAAGGACGTTTCATCGGCGGATGACCTGTAAGAAATGCATGACCCAGGTTAAAAAAGGTGTATAACTAAGCATGCACCCCATAAAAAGCACGGGCGCAAATGCAATACGGTCTTGATATTCCTTTAAGTGGCCTAAAATGGTGTAAATACAGGCGGACAAGATTGAAAAAAAGCAAATTTTGAAGATGGATAAGGGTAAGGCCGGCCAAAACAAGGATTCTGGATTCAGCCATAGGCGTTCTAAAAATCCTGCTCCAATAAGAATGGCGGCGAGTAGAAAGTTTTTTGGGCTCTGCAGCAGGAAGCGATGACAGAGGTAGAAAATAATATAGGTCATGGCCAGGGAAATAACAGGGATTTGGAAGACATGGGCCAGGTGATAAAAAGGAAAAACCACCCATGAGAAAATGATGGTCGATCTGATCGTGACCATCATGTCCCAGCGTTTGTTGAGGATGGTTGCAGCGATAAGGGTGTAATTGGAGGCAATATCTATGATAAAAAGAGGGATGATAATGATCAAACCCATGATAAAAGAACAGGCAAATAAGCTGATTGTATTGGAAAGAGGCATATGTTCAGGTCCAAGTGCCGGCATGAGGAATGCGTAAAGCGCAAATAGCTTGGCATCCCCGCCTCTCCATAAGTTTAGGCGATGAAAAATATATCCAATGACAAAAGCGATTGAGCCATTAAGTATGTGAAAGAGAATGTTTTCATGGGTCCGGAAGGCGGCATAGAGGAGGGCGCTAAGGCCCAGAACCGCACATATAGCCAGGTGATTATTGTAGATCTTTTTTGATCTTAAATCAGTAAATATGGTCAGTCCCCCGGTGATTAAAATGATGGATAGAAAAATAATGGCCGGTTGTGGGATTGGCATAATTCATCCTAATCTATTTAGGTATATTTGTGAATAGGATTTCAGCATGTTATAATTAAAGTATACATGATATTGTCTAATAAGGCTTCTATGACTAAGCAAACATGGGCATATTACGATTTCTTTCACCATCCGTACAAGCCGCTTTTTTTGCCTCGACATAAGTTTTCATCGGATGTTCTTTTGCATAATTCTTTAATGCTGTGTGATGATCATGGGTGTTTTCTTGCGCTTGTCGATAAAATTAGAAGTGCGGTGGGGCCGTGGAATACTGTTTGGGGGGTCAAATTAAACCAGGGGGAAATCAGCTGGGAATTGTATTTTTACAACCGGCAATTCAGCAATTGGCCCCTGACAGTAAAGGGCCTGCTTAAAGCGCTTCAATCCTATTTTAAAATACCCGCGTTTGTGAAAAAAAGCATTGAATGCGAGCCGTATTTTATGTTTTCGATAGATTTAAACAAGGATATTTTTAAATCTAAAAGAATAGAAGGGGTCCATCTTTATACGGAAGACCCAACAGGGGCGGTGGATGGGAATTGCCATTATTGGGCAGGGGAAAGAACCTATTTAGAGAATTCGTACCATTTATTTCGAATGCCGCGGCGGACCAAGCAGTTTATTAACCAGGTCAAAGATGTTTCAGAGAAGTATTATATTCCTCTCCTAAAGCATCATTTGGTGAGGAAATTATTGGCCTGTCATCAAACTGGGGTTGCCCGCAAAAAAGATAAGAATGGCATATATTTCTCACGGGTCGACATCGATCAACTGTTGTATTTTCTTGAATATTTTACTTACCCCGACCACATTTTAGATTTCATCCGATTGCATAAAGATAAATTAGATCATTTGCTATACGATGTGGCATTCGATTGTACCTTAAGTTCCAAAGGCATTGCCTATGGCAAAAGCAGCTATTACAGTGTTTTTTAGGACGCAACAGATAAGGAAATTAGATGATCAATGAGAATGAGTACTTGATATTCGTCGTTGAAGAAAAATGCAACAGCAAATGCAATATCTGTTGCGTAGGTGGTGCGGAAGGTCCCTTGATTGACCTCTCGGCCATTTCCATACCCACATTTAAGAAATTTCTTGAGGTGATCCCTCAAGGCAAATACACCGGAGTCAAATTCTCCGGTGGGGAAGTTACCCTGAACCCTCAATTAGCAGAATATGCCTCCCATGCCCGGGATAAAGGTTTTAAGAATATCATGATTCAGACCAATGCGAGGGCATTGGCGGACCTTCGCAAGGCCAAAGAATTGAAAGCAGCGGGCATTAACCAGTTTTTCGTCTCGTTTCATGCGGCTGACAATGATCTTTCAGATAAGATCACGGGCCGGGCGGGGGCACATGCCCAAACGCTGAAGGGTTTGGAGAATCTCCGTCAATTGGATATGACGGTGATCACCAACACCGTGATGAATGCCATGAATTACATGGTCCTGCCGGACATAGCACGGGTGCTTGTCCCCTTTGGCAATATTACCGAGATGCAGTTTTGGGGATATTCGCCCATGAGTTTGAAGGCCTTCGAGTTGGTCCTCCCTTATGGAGTGGCAGCGCCTTATCTTAATGAGGCGATCAAATATCTGATAAGCCATGACAAGGAAATATGTATTAAATATTTCCCTGTATGCCTGTTGGAAGACCCTTATAAGAAATACCATAATAATGACCAGCCCATAGTTCTGGGGATCAAAGATAATTATATTGATCGAAGTCGTGCCTGTAATTTTCAAAACTACCCTTGCTGCGAAGGGACCGATTGTAAAGGGCTGCCCGAAGTTTATATAAATAGCTTATCACCCGATGGGTGGATGCCTTTAATGACCAATATTTAGGGATACTTGTGAAGAAGACTTCCTTAGAATGCAGAAAATCCTTTTTTGATTTATTGTGCCGTAACAGTTCACCTGATTTTATGAAATACCTGCGGGCTTATGAAGATCTTCCTAGGCCGCAACAAGAAAGTTTTGAAGTTTCGTGCGAGTTGGTCAATGGCAGGAGGATCGATCGCATGCGTTTGGCCATTTTGGGCCTGCGCAGGGCAGATGTTTTAGGATGGATGTCTGCTTGCGGTCATCCAGCGCGTTTTATAGATGGGCTTCTCTTTGAAAATACGACGGATGCTTGCTTTGGGATTGGGTTGGCTGATTATGAGTCTGGAGCAGGTAATTGTCGCATTAAGGCCTATAACGAATATGGAACATCCCAATCTCAAGAGAAGAACGTTGCCCACGTCCGGCCAGTCAAGCTTGGAGCGAGCGACGAAAAGGGCTACGAAGTTCTCGATGGAGTCAAGTCCGGGGAGAAAGTCGTGGTTCTGTCTTACACACCGGTTAAGGACGGTGGCAAGGTGAGCATCGGGAAGCCCGGCGACGCGGCCGGAACAGGCGCCGCTGGCACTGGCAGTGGCAGCGGCAAGTCGGGTGGACGCAAAAGGAAGCAGCAACAGTAGATGAACATCG
>CAZBJT010000236.1:0-3349 GCA_964492215.1 uncultured Planctomycetales bacterium
GCCCCCAACCCCGCCCAAGCCGTCAACTACCTCAAATCATTATAATTGGGCCTGTCGCTCTTGCAGCACGCATTTAATTGGTAGACGCTACCAATTCTTCTAAATTTTGCCATCCCTGGCTTTATATGTTATATTTATAACACTTATGCGGATTTCTTTACGTAAAACACCCAACCGCGGCCAAACCGCCTTAGAATACCTGTTGCTGGTTTCAATCGTTTGCGCGGTTGTCATGGTCAGCTTCAAATTCCTTTTGCCCAAGGTCCACGATTCCACCCAAGGCTATTATAATAAAGTGACCCGTGTCATTATGAATGAGGACCCTCCGGGTATCGACGGCGGTTGGTGCCCTGTCGATGAGCAATGCCCGCCGAAGGACCAATGCGTTGATAAAGTGGTTTATAAGAAATGCGCTTGCCCCGAGCCGTCTTTTGGCGGCAAATGGTGCCAGGGCATGGGGCAAGGCGGGGATATTGTTGTTTGCCCTAAAACAAGCGATTGTAATATATGCACCCCGGCTTGCGGTGCAGGCCAAACTTGCGTGAATAAAGAATGCAAGGCCCCTTGCACGGTCACCAGTTGCAATGCCCCAGCCTCACCGACGTGCGGGGTTGTGACCCAAGGCTTGAATAATTGCGGGAATGTGTGCTATTCAGATATGATCCCATGCGGCACGTGCACGGGTACTGAGCCGCAGGGAACACTTTGTCCGGGTTCTGCCAGCGTTGTCCCTGCCAATACCCAATGGTCGGTGGTACCTAATTTAGGAGCTTGTGCCAACGGGGGAAAATGTACCAAATATTGCGATATATCAACCAGCGAACCTTCCCCGGCGGACAGCACCGGGGTTTCCCGCAACTGCCAGGCTTTTTATTGCAAGGGGGGATCACAACCGGCTAATAGCGTCAAATGCGACAATGACCCCGACGATCCCTTGGATCATGCCGGCGAGAATTGGAATGTAGTCAATGGCTCTGCGGCGTGTATAGGAAAATGCGATGTTTATTGTGATGCCAGTTCCAAATATGTCAGCGGCGCATGCCAGGCTATTTGCGGTAATGGGGTTCCACAGACAGGGGAGGAGTGTGATACCGGTCGAAATAACGGCACGCCCTGCGTTGCTCCCGTACATGGCCAATGCACGTATTGCGACCTGACGTGCCACAACGTCACGATCAAATCACCTTAAATTTAATTCTTACGCTGGTCGCGCACAAAGTTACTTTTTCCGACGGCCTTGGCAAATTTCTTTAGCTCTGCACCAATTTCGCCTACTTGGGCTACATGTGATATCTTCTGGTTTATATTGCTGACAATACCGATTGAAATAGACACCAATCCCACCTTGGCAGGATTACCCTGGCGATCCACCCCTAAGACATAACCGTTATTACGGTCTTCCTCATTATAAAAATTCAGGCTCGTCCGGTCAAAGATGTCGATGATTTTTTGGCTTAAGGCATCGGCATTGGCATCATCACAAATGAAAAGAAAATCATCCCCGCCGATATGCCCTACAAAAGCATTGGGGCCACCATTCACCGACGACGCTTCAATGATCACGCGTGCGGTGGCACGGATCACCTCATCGCCTTTTTCAAAGCCGTATTTATCATTATAGATCTTGAATTTATCCAGGTCCGCATAACCCACGGCAAAAGGCTTGCCGCTGTCGATGCGCGCTTGCAATTCTTCCATGATGGAGGCATTACCCGGCAAATGGGTCAAGGGGTTGGCATCGAGCGAGCGGATGGTGCGTTTTAAGATCATGCGTATGCGCACGAGCAAAGTTTCCGGTTCAAAAGGTTTGACCAAATAATCATCAGCGCCGCTTTCAATGCCGACGACCATGTCCTTGGTTTCGCCTTTACCGGTGAGCATGATAACAGGCAAATGCCGCAGCAAAATGTCCTTGCGCAATTGCCGCACAAAATCAGGGCCGGTCATGACAGGCATGTTGTAGTCGGTGATGATAAGGTCAGGGTTTTTAGTTTTCACCATCTCTAGGCCTTCTTTACCGTTGACCGCGGCAAAGACAGTGTAATAATCGCCCAGGCTTAGTTCCAGGACATCGCGGATATCTGCATCATCATCAATGATAAGTATTTTTTCTTTTTTCATAGGGAGTTATTCTTATTAAGCGGTTGTTTCTTTGCGCGCCTCAAAGGCGGCTTTGTTGACGGGTAATGTAAAGGAAAAACTGGTACCATGCCCGACCTGGCTTTTAACATTCATCCGGCCGCCATGGGCTTCCACAATATTTTTAGCCAAAACCAAACCCAAGCCCGTACCCTTGACGTTCTGGTTAACATCATTGTCCACCCGGAAAAATTCACTGAACAGTTTTTGCATGTCAGCATCCGATATGCCTATCCCGGTGTCGGTGACATTGAAAGTGGCATAGCCGTTCTCGACGATCGGGGAGGCGGACAGGGTGATGGTGCCGCCCTGGGGTGTGAATTTGATCGCATTGCTCATTAAGTTGATAAACACCCGTTCCGCCTGCGAAATATCAATATAAATATCCGGCACCTCGGCGGGCAATTGCACCACGACATTAATTTCTTTGGCGGATGTTTGCGGCCCTAAGAGATCGACAATATTGTCTATGACCTGTTTGGGTTTGTAAACAGCGAATTTCATTTCCTGGCGGCCGCTTTCAATGCGCGCGATATCAAGCAGATTATTAATAAGGCCAACCAGATTGTCCGAATGCGTATTGATCTTAGCCAGCCTCTCCTTGACTGCCTCGGGCAATTCCCCGATTTTCCCGGCGATCAAAATAGCGGCATAACCTTTGATGGAGGTTAATGGGGTGCGTAATTCATGCGAGACAGCCGAGATAAATTCCGACTTCTTTTTACTGATCTCTTCGACCTTGCTTAAAGCCGTGGCTAATTGTTTGGTGCGGTCTTTGACTTTTATTTCCAATTCCTGGCTGGAGCGGAAAACTTTTTCGAAGAGCTGGGCATTTTCCAAGGCCTGGCCGATTTGGGCCGCTAAGATGGTGATCAACTCCTCGTCGCCCTGAGTGACAGCCGGGGCATTGTAGCGATTGCCCACCAGCACAAAACCAATGACCCCGGTTTGCGATAAAATGGGGGATAAGATGAAATGTTCCGCATCAAAGGCTTGGGTCAGCCGTTCCTTGGTTTTACGCGGGGCATTGAGAGAGGAGAGCGTATGTTTCTCCCGCACAGCTGCATTGATGACATCGTCTTTATTGATCTGGCCGATCAGTGTGGTTAGTTTCGCCTCTTCAAAACCCAAGGCGGAGCGCACTTTGAATATTTGATTTTCCCCGACGGTTGCAATCAGCATTTTGGCAAATCCTAAATCATCAAACAGG
>CAZBJT010000237.1:0-3323 GCA_964492215.1 uncultured Planctomycetales bacterium
TGATGAGATTACCCGCATGAATGCCCAAGTCATGCAGATGCAAAAAGAGCAGGAACCTGCGGCCGAGCTCACAGCCTTACAAGCCCAGATCCAGGCCTTAAAAGAAGAGAATGAAGCGCTTCGCCAGGCCAATGTGGATGTGCAAAGGTCCACCCAGAAACTAAAAGAGTTGAATGATCATTTGATCCAAAAAGCTGATTTCTTGCAATATGAGTTGACCAAGACCCGCGCCCAAGCCTCAGGTTGGGAGCGTATTTCGGGCAATTATAAAATTCAATTGGAAAAAGCCGGAGCAGCGTCGGGTGCTGCAGCCGGGAATCGATTGCCTTTAAGTGTCTCTTAATTGGGGTTTGATATGCGTCCTATTGTATTGTCATTAGTGATCTTGTTTGTCGGCTGTTCACCCTTGGAGATAGGTAAAACCATTTGGGGTTCTTCCACCCGGGCTTTGGAAGAAGCCAGGGCCAATGCGTTGACTAGAACTTATGATAAGGGTTATTGGGATTGCGTCAAAGAAGCGTTGAATGTCATCAACAAAAATGGCTATACGATTTTCAAAAAAGATGAAGTTAAGGGGTATATCGTGCTCATGGGTATTCATGGTGCGGTCAACACCACCGAGGTCGGGGTGTTTTTTGTTGAGCTCTCCGATACGCAAACGCGCATTGAGCTTTCTTCATTGAGCACAAATGCCAAACGCATCATCGGTAAAGCATTGTTCCATGGGCTGGATGTTAATTTTGGTTTAGTCGCCCCTGATCCGGAGCCGGCCGTCGTGGCGCCTGCGGATGCGGCAACCGTCAATAAAATATGATCGAAAATGAAATCCTTTTCTTAGGGTTGTTGGCCGAAGGTCCTAAACACGGCTACGATATCAAACGCCAGATCGAAGAGGATTTGACCCCGAATATAGGTATTAAGATCAAGTCTATTTATTATCCCTTAAAGAAAATGGAAGAAGAGGGTTTGATTGATAAAGAAGTGGGGCGTGAAGGCCGTTTTCCTGAGAAAAATGTTTACCGCATCACCACCAAGGGTAAGAAGAAATTCGATCAACTTATTGAGCAAAGCTTCCTTTCCGTAGAGCGGCCGTTCTTTTTAATAGACCTTTCTTATTATTTCTTGCCTTTAGTGGATAAAGTGGCCGCCAAGCATCGTTTAAGGGCTAGATTTGCCTTATTAAGAAAAATCCGCAAAGAATTATCCACCTTGCAACAAGCGGCTAAAACAAAGAATTTAGCCCTTATCCTGCAGCACGACCTTGATCTTGTCGATGCCGAGATCCTTTCCACCCAAAAAGTCATCAGCCAGATTTAATCTCGTTCCTAACCCTATACAGCACGCATAGTTCTTGACATATTACTGCTTTATATTAAAATCCTAGTATTAAAATTTTACTATTATGGACATCAATCAAATTATAACAGCTTCAGCCCTTCGTTTTGGCCCTAAACCCGCCCTTATTTTCAAGGAAACCCAGGTTTCTTTTGCGGATTTAAAAGCCAAAGTCGTCGATTTAGCCCAAGGTTTTGCTTCTTTAGGGGTAAATCGGGGGACTAAAGTAGCCTTATATTTACCTAATTGCCCTGAATATATGTACAGCTATTTGGCTTTATTTTCATTGGGTGCGACAGTTGTGCCGCTTGATTTTATGCTCAAAAGTGATGAATTGATCTCTTGCCTAAGCCATGCTGAAGTTGAATTAGCCGTGTTGATGCATCGGCCGGATGTGGATTTTGAGGCCATCAAAGCCGCAGTGCCGTCATTAAAAAAAGTGGTGGCTGTAGGCCAGTCTCACGATAATCCGTGGGAAACAGCTTTTGCGTTTTTAAAGGGGCAGGGTAAGCCAATCGAAGTCCCGGTAATCCCCGGCGATCCGGCCTTGATTATGTATACGTCAGGCACTACAGGCACGCCTAAAGGTATTTTGCTCAATTACCGCCATTTAGACGGCTCGCCGGAGGCTATGAAGTATTTTGTTGATTTAAATGAGCGTGATGTGAAATTGTGCGCTCTTCCTTTAAGTCATATCGGCGGTTTTGTCTATATCCAGAATTGCATTATTTTCGGCATCACCTTAGTGTTGATGGACCGTTTTCATCCGTTGGAGTTCTTAAAAAATGTGGTGCAGCATAAAGTCACATGTTTTCATGTGGTGCCGCCGATGTATACGGCTTTGTTGACATTGAAGCATATCGAACAATTCGATCTATCGAGCTTGCGTTGGGTGGTGGTGTTCGGCGCCCCCTCATCGCCGGATATCTTGGAGCGTTTCCATAAATATTGCCCCAATGCCAAATTGCTTAACGGCTGGGGCATGACCGAGACTTGCCCGCCGAATACGGTGACACCTTTGGATGACCCTCAGATCGAAAGTGTGGGGAAGCCCGCACCTAATTGTGAAATACAAATTGTCGACGATGCTGATCAAATGTTGGCTGTCGGTCAGGTCGGAGAGATCGTTATCCGCGGCTGGGTCGTGATGCAGGAATATTATAAAGACCCGGAAGCCACGGCTGCAGCCAAACGTAATGGCTGGTTTCACACCGGTGATTTGGGCCGTTTCGACAATGAAGGCCTGCTTTACATTGTCGGTCGTAAAAAAGAAATGATCAAGGTGGCCGGTCAAATTGTGTTCGCACCGGAGGTGGAAGCTGCCTTGTGCAAGCATGAGAGCGTGTTGGAAGCCGCGGTGATCGGAGTTCCGGATCCCATGCGCGGTGAATCGGTCAAAGCTTTTGTGGTGTTAAAGCCCGGCGCTGCTATTGAGGCGCTTGAGATCAAATATTTCGCGCGTGAGCATTTAGCGAATTTTAAAGTCCCTCAAACGGTTGAGATTTTAAGCACGTTGCCTAAGAACCGCACGGGAAAAATTGATAAAGAATCGTTAAAACAAACTGTATTAGCGTAAGGAAAGGTCAAATATGTCCACTTCAACGACGGAAAAGATGACAAGGAATGTGCATTTAAGCGGTAAAGATTTAATGGCCATGGTGCAATTGCGGCCGCAAGATGTGGGTACATATGCCATTGTCCCGGGCCCTAAAGAACGCCTGGATAGTTTGGTCAAGAAAATGGAAAATCCGGTCAAAAATTTCTCGTTCATGGAGTATAACATGCATACCGGGACGATCAATGGCACCAAGATCACCGGTATCAATGGCGGACGTTTTGCTGCGGATACCGCGATTACGACCGAGATTTTATGCAATGCCCAGGTCAAAGCCTTGATCCGTATCGGTTCCTGCGGTGCTTTGCGCTCCGACATTAAAATCGGTGATTTTATCATCGCTACCGGTGTCGTACGCGGCGATGGTGTGAGC
>CAZBJT010000238.1:0-3294 GCA_964492215.1 uncultured Planctomycetales bacterium
GATTATTCTTCATCTCAGCGACCACGCGGACTAAATGCCAGCAATAACTGCCATCTGTACCCCGACGCAGCCGTATTTCCATTTGAGACACATGCGCATTTTGATGGTTCATGCGCAGCCACAGGCTTAAGACCCTTTTTCTATCCTGGGGGTGGATGACATCATCCCATTCCACCTCCGCATGAAAGCCGGTATATTCCTTCCAATGCTGATTAAAATATTCTATTTTGCGGTCGGTGTTTAACTTGAGAATCAGATGGGGAACCGCATTGGCCAAACTAATATAGTTCCTGACACCCTCTTGCCTGATCTCCGCTAATTGACGGTCCTTTTCTTGCAATTCCATCTTTCTTAAAAGCTCCGCCTGCTCCTTGATTTTGAGGTTCTTCTTAAAAAGATCGGCGAAGATGTCCACCTTAGACTTCAGCACAAAAGGATCCAGGGGCTTAAAGATATAATCCACCGCCCCGTTTTCATACCCTTCATTGATGTGCCTCATTTCCTTGCTGATGGCGGTGACAAAAATAATGGGGGTTTCTTTGGAGCGGAAATTTTCACGCAATAAGCGGGCTGTTTCGAAACCATCCATTTCCGGCATTTGCACGTCCAATAGAATGACGGCAAAGTCATGGAAAAGGGCATAATGCAATGCTTCACGGCCGGAAGACGCCTTGATCAATTGATAATGGTCACCGGATAGCACCGCCTCCAGCGCCAGCAACCCTTCCGGCCTGTCATCAACAACCAAAATATCAATCTTGGTTACAAGTTGAGCATCGATCGTGGCTATATTTCTCATTTATTTAACCAGGTGTACATGACGGCTAATAAGCGGTCGGTATCCACAGGCTTGGTAATATAATCAGATGCGCCGGCAGCCAGGCATTGCTCGCCATCACCCTTCATGGCTTTGGCCGTCAAAGCCAGGATCGGCAATGATTCAAACTTAGGCATTTTACGGATGGCCTTGATGGCATCAAACCCATTCATTTCCGGCATCATGATGTCCATCAACACCAAATCCACATCATGCGCTTCCTTAAGCTGACGGATGCCTGATTTACCGTTTTCTGCGTAAATCACGGTCATGCCGCGCGGCTCCAAGATGCTGGTTAAAGCATAGATATTTCTTTTATCATCGTCGACAATCAAGACTTTCTTGCCTTTAAAACTGGCCTGCACCGGCAATGAAAGGGCCATGCCCGGCTTTCTATTCTCGATTTCTCTCATGCCGCCTTCTGCCCCCACATAACGTTGGGGCAAATAAAGCGTAAAGGTACTGCCTAACCCAAGCGCACTCTTGACCTCAATGATACCGCCTAATAAACGGGCGATCTCACGGCTGATGGTCAAGCCTAAACCCGTACCGCCGTATTTACGGCTGGTTGTACCATCGGCTTGCTGGAAGGCCTCAAAGATGATGCCCTGCTTTTCTTTAGGTATACCGATACCTGTGTCCGTCACCGCAAATGCAAAGACACACGGGCTCTTGTCTAAGGTATCCACCCCAAACCGACGGCCAAATTCCACGGTCTTGATGTCCATGACCACTTGGCCTTTTTCGGTAAACTTAATGGCATTCGACAATAAGTTCTTTAAAATCTGCTGCAAACGGTTATTGTCGGTGTAAATGATCGACGGGATGTTCTCTTTCATGCCGATGGCGAATTCCAGATTCTTATATTCCGCCAAAGGCCGGAAATTTTGCTCTAAATATTCGTGGACCTGGGGCAGGTCTATGTCTGAAGGCTCCACCGACATCTTACCGGCTTCCACCTTGGAGAGATCAAGGATCTCATTAATCAAGGTCAAGAGGTCTTGGCCCGTGGAATGGACGGTCGATGCATATTTGACCTGTTCCGGTGTTAAGTTATCTTCTTTATTCTCCGAGAGGTTCTTAGAGAGAATGAGCAAACTATTAAGCGGTGTGCGCAACTCATGCGACATGTTGGCCAAGAACTCCGACTTATATTTGGAAATAAGCGACAATTGCTCGGCTTTTTCCTCGAGCGACATACTCGCCATCTCAACTTCTTTGTTCTTTAACTCAAGCAATTTGGCTTTTTCTTCGAGCTCTTTGGCCTGAGCTTCCAATTCTGCGTTGGAACGTTTAACTTCCTGCAGCAACTCTTCGGTGCGCATGGTGGATGAGATCATGTTCAAGATAACCCCGACGCTGTCCATGAGCTGGTCTAAGAAGTTTAAGTAGTTCACACTAAATGGTTGGAAGGAAGCTAATTCGATGACCGCTTTTAACTCCCCTTCAAACACGACCGGCAGTAAAAGGATATTCTGCGGCTTGGCTTCACCCAACCCTGAGGTGACTGAAATATAATCGGCCGGTGGATTGGTAATAAGGATACGTTTCTTTTCAAACCCGCATTGCCCCACCAATGATTCTTTCAAGCGGTAGACGCTGGAGAGGTTCTTGCGTTCATTAAAGGCATAACTGGCAATGAGGCTCAACTCTGTATCATCATCACCCGGATGCGCCACAAAGAAGGCGCCGTGTTGGGCGTCGACTAAGGGTGTTAACTCCGACATGATCAACTGGGCCACAGCGGTTAAATTACGCTGCCCTTGCATCATACTGGAGAAGCGGGCCAAGTTGGTCTTGAGCCAATCCTGCTCTTTATTCTTTAAGGTAGTGTCTTTGAGGTTCGCGATCATCTGGTTGATATTGTCTTTTAAGGCCGCGACTTCCCCTTGCGCCAATACTGTGATCGACCGGGTCAAGTCACCTTTGGTAACGGCGGTTGAAACCTCGGCAATAGCACGCACCTGGGATGTTAAGTTTCCGGCGAGCTGGTTTACGTTATCGGTTAAGTCCTTCCAAATACCGGAAGCACCAGGCACTTTGGCCTGACCGCCTAATGTACCTTCAACCCCGACTTCGCGCGCCACCGTGGTAACCTGGTCGGCAAATGTACCTAATGTGTCGGTCATGCTATTGATGGTTTCCGCTAGAGCCGCCACTTCACCTTTGGCTTCCAGAACGAATTTCTCACTCAAGTCACCGTTAGCTACAGCAGTAACGACTTTGACGATACCACGCACTTGCTTAGTCAAGTTACTCGCCATGACGTTTACGTTATCAGTCAAATCTTTCCACACGCCGGAGGCACCAGGTACTTTGGCCTGACCACCGAGCTTCCCTTCGATACCTACTTCACGGGCCACGGTTGTTACCTGATCAGCAAAGGTACTGAGCGTATCGATCATGTTATTAATGGTTTCTGCCAAGGCCGCCACTTCACCTTTGGCTTCGAGAACGAACTTTTGATGCAAGTCACC
>CAZBJT010000239.1:0-3280 GCA_964492215.1 uncultured Planctomycetales bacterium
TGAACAGGCATCCCTGGCTAAAATCTTTTGTACGGTGAGTTGCAGGCAAATCACCAGTATGTCACGCGAGCTGATGGGTGGAAACGGCATACTGATTTCAAATAATGTGGGCCGCTTCCTAGCCGATGCCGAAGCCTTGTATTCCTACGAGGGAACAAAGCAAATTAACAGCTTGGTCGTGGGTCGGGCTATCACCGGCATGAGCGCATTCACTTAAAAACCATGGCTCATATTGATGTCTGCCATTTAAATAAAGTTTATAAAGGCCGTTTTCAGGCGTTAAAGAATATTAACCTTGGGATCAATGCCGGTGAAATCTTTGCCCTGCTGGGCCCCAACGGGGCCGGCAAAACCACCCTCATTAATACCATTTGCGGCATTGTCCGTCCGACAGATGGAACGATTGCAGTTGATGGTCATGATATTATCACCGATTTCCGCGCGGCCCGTTCTTTGATTGGCCTTGTTCCCCAAGAATTAGCTACCGACGCTTTTGAAACTGTCTGGCATACCGTGAATTTCAGCCGCGGCCTTTTTGGTAAAGCACCCAACCATGCCTACATAGAAAAAATCATCCGCCAATTGTCCTTGTGGGATAAAAAGGACAATAAGATCATGACCCTCTCCGGGGGCATGAAGCGGCGCGTCATGATCGCTAAAGCTTTATCACATGAACCTAAAATTTTATTTCTGGATGAACCAAGTGCTGGTGTTGATGTTTCTTTACGCAAGGACATGTGGGCCATTGTGCGTGACCTGCAAAAATCCGGTGTCACCATCATCCTAACCACGCATTACTTAGAAGAAGCGGAAGAAATGGCGGACCGCATCGGCGTCATCAACAAAGGCGAAATTATTATCACAGATACCAAAGTTGATTTAATGAAAAAACTTGGACGCAAGACCCTAACAATTGATCTTGATCGAACATTAAGCGAGATCCCTCCAGCCCTATCCCCTTGGAAATTGGATTTAAATGTTCCGGCTAAACAATTACTTTATCATTACAGCACGACCGATAAAGATACAAAAGTGGCACAATTAATGGCTGATTTGTCGAAGGCCGGCATCACATACAAAGATATACATACAAATCAGAGTTCTCTAGAAGAAATCTTTTTAGAATTGGTCAAATAATTATGAATGTGTACGCCATTGCCTCCATTTATTATTTCGAAATGTCGCGCTGGTTTCGCACCATCGGCCAAAGCATCGCTGCCCCCGTGATTTCGACCAGCCTGTACTTTGTGGTGTTTGGCTCTGCCATTGGATCAAGCATTAGCCAAATCGACGGTGTTGGCTATGGATCATTCATCGTACCTGGGCTTATTACGCTCGCGGTCATTACCGAAAGTGTCTCCAATGCCTCATTTGGATTCTATTTCCCCAGGTTTACGGGAACGATTTATGAATTGCTCTCGGCCCCCGTCGATTACATGGAAACCCTCATCGGTTATGTCGGTGCATCAACCACCAAATCGGTCCTTTTAGGCTTACTTATCCTTTTAACAGCCAATTTCTTTGTGCCGGTCCATATCAAACATCCCTTTTTGATGCTATTGTTCCTGTTGCTGACATCCATGACCTTTAGTCTATTTGGTTTTATTATCGGTATTTGGGCGGATGGTTTTGAGAAACTCCAGATAATCCCAACGCTGATATTGACACCGCTGACTTTTCTGGGGGGAAGCTTCTATTCGATCAAGATGCTGCCGGCATTCTGGCAAAAGCTCTCCATGGCAAACCCGATTGTTTATCTGATCAGTGGTTTCCGTTACAGCTTTTATGAAGCATCTGATGTGAATTTAGAAGTGAGCCTGACCATGATATGTTTCTTTTTCTGCGTGGCGTTTTGCGTGGCACGTTGGATGCTTAAAAGCGGATATAAATTAAAGAATTAATGCTGAGAGGCATGCGATATTCATCATCATAGTTTTTTGCCACGCTCATCGGTGGGTGTGCGGTAATTGGTTCCATAAGCTCTCCACTTCCGTCCATCGGATTCGATAAGTTTGTTTGCTTCTTGTGGCCCCCATGAGCCTGCCTTATAATTCGGAAATTTTATCGAAGGGGTTTTCTCCCATTCCTCTAAGATTTGAGTTATAAATTTCCAGGATAGCTCCTCAACATCTTCCCTGATAAAAAGCATCTGATCACCATGCATGCAATCCAACAAGAGACGCTCATATGCACTCATTAATTGGGTATGAAATACATGTTCATAATTAAAATCAAGATTAATAGACGCTAAAGATAATTCCGGCCCCGGCCGCTTAGCTTCAAACCTCAAAGAAATGCCTTCATCGGGCTGTATCCTGAAACACAAAATATTTGAAGCAAATTCTTCATGAGTAAAAGAAGTGAATATGGAATGTGGGATTTGTTTAAATTGAATAAGGATTTCTGTGTCCTGAGAGTTCAATCTCTTCCCGGATCGTAAATAAAAAGGCACTCCGTGCCACCGCCAATTATCAATATAAAGCTTCATGGCGACGAAGGTTTCTATATTTGACTTTCGGTTGACCCCTTTTTCCTGACGATACCCCGGCACCTTTTTGCCATCCATAACACCGCTTCCATACTGCCCTCGGACCACAAATTCCTTCACTTTCCCTTTAGGAATGGACCTGAGCGCTTGAAGGACTTTTGCTTTCTCATCACGGTATTGTTCGGCAATAAATTTGACGGGCGGCTCCATTGCACATACGGTCAACAGTTGAAACATGTGGTTTTGAAACATGTCTCTCAGGGCACCTGCCTTTTCATAATACCCGGCACGATGTTCCACCCCCAATGTCTCAGATGTCATGATTTGGACATGGTCAATATATTCCCGGTTCCAAAGAGGTTCAAAAATGGAATTAGCAAAACGAAACATCAAAATATTCTGGACTGTTTCCTTCCCCAGGTAATGGTCTAACCTGTAAATTTGCGTTTCATCTAAAAATTCGTGAATATCATGGTTAAGCTTGTTTGCCGATGCAAGATCATGCCCAAACGGTTTTTCAAATACGATCCGAGTCCAGGGACCTTTTCTTTTAACGGGATGGATTAAATTGTGATGATGCAACTGAAGAACAATATCTCCACATGCCTCAGGCGGGATGGCGAGATAGAAAATAGTATTTCCCTGAGTTCTATGTTTAATCTCAAGCTCTTTGAGCACACGGGCCAGAACTTGAAAAGACCCTGCATCGCTGGAATACGATTTGCAGCAATAAAAATGCCGGAGAAATTCTTTCTGTGATGTTTTATCTGATTTCTTAGGGAGCGAAGACAG
>CAZBJT010000240.1:0-3270 GCA_964492215.1 uncultured Planctomycetales bacterium
AACAGTGTTTCCGGCAATTAAAGCCGGTGCTAATTTCCAGGCCATCATAATCAATGGGTAATTCCACGGGATAATGGCAGCGACAACCCCTACCGGCTCACGCTCGGTCATGGATAAAACAGGCGATGTGACGTGGATCGTTTCATAAACAATCTCGCCGGATAAATGACCGAAATATTCAAATGTTTCTGCCGCTGTCGGTACATCAATGAAAGTCGCGTGCTTGATGGTCTTGCCGACGGATAAGCATTCTAAGTCTGCCAACTCTTTTGCATTATCCCGGATTAATTGAGCGATCTTGACTAAATAAGCACCGCGCTCGGCCATGGTCATTTGCGGCCAGCGGCCATGATCGAAAGCAATACGGGCGGCTTGCACGGCGATTTCAACATCAATGGTATCGGCATCAGCCAAACGGGCCATGACCTCGCCACTCGACGGGTTGATCGCATCAAAATATTTACCCGACAAAGCCGGGGCTACCTTACCTTCGATGAATAGATCAAATTGTGAAATGGTCGTGGCGTTCATTTTATTCAACAGGTACCTTGGTCCATAATTGGAAAATACGGCTGCATGGCGCATACCATTTGGAAATACGGGCAAAGTCACCGCGCAATGTCATTTTCTTTTGAGTTGTTGCCACAAACGGATCTATTTCACGATTGAACACCGCGCGCCATATGGCTTCCGGCGCATTGATAACAAACTCGGCATTAGCATCTTGGGCGGCTTCTTTGATACGGCCGTTCTCAAATGTGAAACGATGCGCCTGGGCCGTCTCATCTAAAATAACAGCCAAGCTCATATTCATCGCGGTTTTGCCGCCTAATTCCTGCATTTGTGCGTCGCTATTAACAATTTTAACGATTTCATCAATTTGCTCTTTGGAAAAGAGTTTGTATTTTTTAGTTGAGATTGCTTCGTCGGCTTTGCCTTCTCGTGATGACACTTGAGGCGTAACTTTGCCTGAATAATTTTTATAATGAGCGTCAACTAAATCCATCTTGACCTGCTCTTCTAATTCTTGAATCAGCACAAAAGCATTAAATAAATCTGCACCCATAGCGATAACGCCGTGATTCTTCAACACCACAATATTATTTTTTTTAAGAGCGATCTTCAAAGGTTCAATATCGGTCACTGACGGCGTGGTTTGGGGCAAAGCTTCCACGTTTCCTAAATAGAACCGCGCCTCGAATGTCTTAGGCTCAAAGACATCATTGGATAAGAAATGACCGATGGTGTATGTCGGATGCGTGTGTACCGCCGCCTTGATGTCCGGAAAGTTCTTATAAATCTCCGTGTGCATCAATTTCTCTGTCGAGGCTTTGCCGGCACCGATCACCTCACCGCTTAACTTCATGGTCAAAATATCCTCGGGCTTTAAATACCCAAGGCATGTGCCGGTGGCGGTAATCAATAAAGTATCGGCATCAATACGGGCACTAATATTACCGTTAAAGCCGGTGACCAGCCCCTTGTCCCACAGCAGCTTGCCCGTCTCGATGATCTTATTTTTTAATTGTTCGCTCATTTTAAATATTTCGCGGGCACCCATTCGACTAAAGGCACATAGGCATTAGTTTCTTTGGATGCCGTTGGAAAACCTTTTAGAGTTAACAAATCTTTAGGATTACCTAAAAAATGTTTTTTATGTTCGGCTTCCAATAAACGCAAAGCCACTTTATGTTTCTTAGCTAATACAGCTAAAATAAGCCCCCCGGTGTCGCACAGGATACCAGTGCCGTCGGCATACTGACAGGCAATCACCACTTCCTTCACAAAGCCTTTAAAAAACAAATACCCGGCCATATTGTCACAAATAATAATCGGCTTCATTTTCTTGGCTAAAAAATACCGGCTATTATGCTCGGCAGCTCTTAAAGAAGGACGGCCTTCGCAAATGACCACATGAGAGCCCTTGGCCTTGATCTTAGCCAAAGCCCCCGGCGTCAAAACACCCTGCACCAAAATAATGGATTTTTCTTTAAAGTCCAGCATGGATGGCTATCGCTTTCGTAATTAATTCATGGGGTACCACATCAAAACCCGGGTAATAACCGGTGACCCCGCCAGGGAATAAGTTTTTCCGCTCATATTTGATCACTTCATGGCCGGAACGTTCTTCAATAGGCATATCTTCACCGCGCGCCACACTTTTGGACGGCTGAGTTAAGGCAATTAAAGGAATGTTAAATTCTTTAGCCAAAACGGCAATTTGATAACTGCCGATCTTATTGGCAATGTCGCCATTAGCCGCCGAGCGGTCAGAACCGATGACCACTTTATTCACACGGCCTTCAGCCATTAAAACACCAATGGCATTATCCGCCACCAAAGTAACAGGAATGTGCGCTTGCTGGAGTTCCCAGACGGTCAATTTGGCACCTTGTAAATACGGACGGGTTTCAGTGGCATACACACGCACATCTTTACCCCCAGCCTTGGCGATTGAACAGGCCATGGCTAATTCACCCGACACATTGCAATGGGTCAAAATAGTGTCCCCATCCAGAAGCGCTTCGCTTAATTGTTTCACCCGGGTCAAGCGGCGTTGACGGATACCGGCCTGAAACCCCTCGACGGTCTTTAAGACCACTTCTTTAATAGGCGCATTTTTGGCTGCAACCCCTTTGGCCGCAGCGACGATAATACCGGTCACTTCCGCAAAAGGAAATGTGGGACGGGAATGATTCAACTCATGGGCAATGTGCTCAATATGTTTTAATTCCACCTTTGTCTTAGGAGACAAACGCACCATCTCCAAGGCAAATGTATTAAGCACAACCAAGAACTGACCAAAGGCCCTGGTCTTCATGGTGCGGATCACATCCACCGCCTCATCCAAACGGCGCACGGGTATGTAATGCACTTTGCCAGGGATCAGTGTTTCATCCAGGATCATCAAGGTCTTGTTTTCCAGACGAGCCGGCCAAAACAGCGGTGATTCGTACATTATTTACCTTCCAATTGTTTGACCAGCTCCATGGCGATCTGAATGAGCATGCCTTCAGCCATGTAATAGTCCGGATTGATAAAGCCCATTTGACCGGTGATTAAATTATCCGATACCGCCAAAATAGAAACAGCCGGGATCTTATAGCATTGGGCAATGGTCAAAAATGTGGATGAAACCATGTCCACACCGATAGCACCTTGGTCGATGACAGGGTTAACGATTTCTTTGGTTTCTTTTAAAATCGCATCAGTGGACCAAACTTTACCTTCATGGACGCTTAAACCAGCCGTTGCTGCGGTATTCTTGGC
>CAZBJT010000241.1:0-3264 GCA_964492215.1 uncultured Planctomycetales bacterium
AATCACTCGTTACATCCGGTTATTTCATTGATAGGGCAAATATAATATTAAGAGAAATGCAGCAAGACCGAATGGAGAACACATCCTTTTATAGGGAATTATATAGTACGGTACAAGCAGCAAAATTTTCAGATCAAGCGCCGGAGTCAGCAGACGTCTTGACCCCCCAGGATATTCCTGCAGCCCTGTCCCTTCCATATCAAGCGGTGATCCAATATGTACAAGAGATGTTTTTAAGTTTAAGGCCTAAAGAGTTTCTTGTGATTTCTCATGGAGATATCTTAAAGGCAACACACATTGAGATTGGTTATGATACTTTTGCTGAATTAATGGGTTATCTGGCTAAAAATTGGAAAACAAAGTCCGTATTCAAGGGTAGTGTGCCAGACAAGATGACCTTTGAGACGGAAGAAGGGTCAATTGAAAAGCCATTTAATAACTGGGTGGCTAATGTAAGCAAAAGTCCAGCCATGACGGTCGTTGAGGCAAAAAGCATGTTCGAGCAAATATTTGAAAGGCATAAGGTTAACGGCGCCAGTTTAGATTCCAGATTTCAGGAAAGAATGGACAGTATTTTCAGTTTTAAAGATTTGTATAATTATATTTTGATAGTCATAGACAAACAAAATCGCAAACTAAGCCACGCCCGACCCGGTGATGATGTTGATACAACCCTTACCGGTCACATGCGGGAATTATCCAAGCAAATAGCCGGGGTTATCATGGCAGAAAATGATGCGCGTGAGGGTGTAGTGCCCACCAGCGCTGCCATGACGGCAACAGGATCAGCATCCAGCGCAGCTATGGCATTGCCTGTAACCATGACTGATAGCCAAATAAACGATGTATTGAGGCGGCGTTTAGAGGATAATCCTTTTTTAATGGATCAAATCTTTCTTATGATAAAAGATCCGCAATATGAATTGGAGCAAAGGTTGGAAAAAGCTTTTGCGTTGACAATCGGTGTAGATCTTTTTTTAGTTGATCAAGTCAGACGTGATGCTTCCGGTCGTATGATTTATGTATTCAATCCTAATGTCAGGGCATTTGTTAAGAAGTATGTTGTAAAGACTGGAGAATCTGTATTTGATTGGACGATCAACTATAATGGGCCAGTGTTGACGGAACAGGAAGACATAGCAAGGGAATTTACTGAAATAAGGGAGCAAATTAAAGGGTGGGCATCCAGGCCAGATACGGCCCAAGCTTTGACCGCTTTGGCTCGGGAAGAAGGTGTTTTTACTGGAAGCCTGGGAGAGCTGCAGCTTAGGAGGGATAAGATCATAAGGTCTGCCATGATGAATATGGCTCAAGATATGAAATTCTCACCTACAAGGTTATTCTTTTTAAGGGTAAAGTCGCGCTTAGCGAAGATAAAAGAATGGCTTAAATCAAAGGCAGGTTTATCCATTCTTATTTTCAGTCTCGGTATAGATGATCAGGTGGCTAAACAAACACCTTTGAGTATTGGTAAACCCGTGGCCGGCCAACCGGTAGGCGGTATCGACTTAAATGCTGCCAATTTGACCCTTAAAATCAAGCGCGACGGCAAGGGTGTACCGCTGCCTTTGGCCCAGCAGGATTGGACGCAACTCCAAAATATTCAAGGGTTTATCCCTGTTATCATTGCCATCAAGCCTGTTACATTCCTGCCTTTATTAAGTGAATTGTCTTTTGCCGCTTTCCCTTGACTTTCCCGGGTGCCTGTGATAATTTAAATTCCTAAATTTTGTTTTATTTAATCCGAACGAGGGAGGATGTAAATGCGTTATGGGAAGATGTTTTTCACACATGTGGTGATTGCTTTATTATTGGCCGTCGGCCTTTCCGGTTGTACCGTCATTTTTCAAAAAGGACGCCGCACCGATATTGAAAAGATTTCTAAATTAAAAAGTGATTTAAGCGAACTCGAACGCGCCAAGTTGGAATTAGAAAAGCGTTTGAAGGACGAGATCGGTGACAAGCAGGTAAAGGTCGAGATGATGGAAAAAGGCCTGGTCATCACCTTCGTTGCTGAAGTATTATTCGATTCCGGCAAGGCCCAATTGCGCGGCGATTCCGCTCCTAAATTGGACAAGGTCGCAGGAGTCCTTAATACCACCGTCGCTGATTTGAACATCGGTATCGAAGGCCATACCGATAATGATCCGATCAAGAAAAGCGGCTGGAAGTCTAATTGGGAATTGTCCACCGCCCGTGCTTTAAGTGTCTTGCATTTCTTGAGTGAAAAAGGCGTGACCGAGCCTCGCATGGCTGCAACTGGTTATGGTGAATATAAACCGGTGGCCGGCAATGATTCCAAGCAAGGCCGTCAAAAAAACCGCCGTGTTGAGATCGTAATTTTGCCCAAGACTGAAAAAGCTAAAGCTCAACAAGAAGGCGAAGAAGAGAATTCTAAATAAACTTAAAGGAGATCGGTCATGAAAGATGTTCTTCTGGTGATTGTTTTATTGATTGCTGTGGGTTTATCGGTGGTGGTGGTGCGCTTTAATGAAAAAGCCATCAAGGCCTCGAAGAACCTTGAGGAAGAGCGTTATAGCCGCATGGTGGCCGAAGAGAGTTTACAGAAGAATGCGGCCAAATTAGCCACGCTGGAAGCGCAGGTCAAGTCCGCCGATGCTAAAATGAACAAAGTGCAGGACATCATCGACCAGGAAAAAGGCGTTAATTCCGATTTAAAGAAACAATACGATAAATTAGCCCAGTCAAAAGCTGAGCTTGAAGCCAAATTAAAAGCGGCGCTGGACCAGCAAACGGCCCAGACCCAGGCAGCGGCGGCAGCAAGTCAGCAACAGGCAGCCCAGGCAACTGCAGCTGCTGCTCAAGCACCGGCGGCGGCCACCGTGCAATAATGTGTTTTAGCCCGTAACGTTGCGTTTGTAGGCATGAGTTTTTTCATGAGGGGGATGTAAATCCCCCTTTTTATTTGTATGGACATTGAAAAAGAAAAAATACCACGGCACGTAGCGATCATTATGGACGGCAATGGCCGTTGGGCCAAGTCCCGCGGGCTTTTGCGCACCCAGGGTCATTTGGAAGGTGTTAAGCGTGTCGAAGAGATCATCCGCGCCGCCCGTCGTATCGGCATTGAATTCCTCACCATTTATGCTTTTTCGACGGAAAACTGGACGCGGCCTGCGGACGAAGTGTCCATGCTTATGCGCACCTTTATCACGGTAGTAGGGCAAAAGGCCAGGGAGCTTTGCGTCAACGTGGTCAAGATCAATTTTATCGGCAGCAGGCAGGGTGTTCAGACTGATGTTT
>CAZBJT010000242.1:0-3242 GCA_964492215.1 uncultured Planctomycetales bacterium
TTAGGCGGGGCTTTGCAAAGCGTCAGCCGTAATGGTGAAGCCCGTCACGTGTTTGAGACCATTCGTGTAAGCAAACAGGGCAGACCAACAACAGATGGTCGGGATGTTTATCACCCTAGCCCAGATTCCGATGCTCCGACGATGGCCAAGATCGTCGAACAATTGCGCCGCCGTGGTCAACGGGCTTTAGTTGGTGCAGAAGCTCCTATTCCTCCACGCGTACAAGAGTTGCGCCGTATATTACTTCAAGACCCTGCATTCGGCGAAGAGAATGTCGGCACGATTATCCGTCAGATCAATGCGGGTAATGAGCGAGGGAAATGGCGTCTTATTTTTGAAGGAGAAGACAGTTCGATTAAGCATAGGACTCCGGCCAAACATTTAGTCCAAGGGCCTGATGGGGAATGGTGGATCCATATGCATTTTGTAAATGCGCATGGGGCAAATGAATTTCGTGATGTTGATTTACGACAGGGATTGCTTTTCCGTCTTGATATTAAGGAGAATACGATTATTGACGCGAAATGCCCTTTAATTGAAACAGCTCCGGAACTTCCAGAACTTATATACCGGCCCCAATATTATGAATTTATTGCTTTGGGTAATGTTCCAGGGATAGATACACCGACGATGTTTAAAGAAGATGACGTAAGGGCCGTGCGTGCCATGGCTTTGCAGGAGATCAAAGGTCATGAGACCTCCATTTTAGCCAGCATTGCCCGACGTAATCAATCAGGCATGATGTCACGGTATATTCTAGCCAGGTCCTTGCCGTCGGATGAGCCTGGATTATGGTTGATGTGGCAGGTAAAGAGGATTGGAAAAGAACAATTCAATATTACATCCTCTCAGAAATACTTACTTTCTCCTCAAGGGAATATTTATGACCGCTTATGTGTCAGCGCACCAATCGCGCAAGATTTGAAACAATTAGAACGTTACAGGGTCCTTGCGCCAGGGTTAAAACAACTTCATCAAAATATAAAGAAGTCATCTGCTGACTTTCAAAATTGGGTGTCTTCCTGGGGCCGGATTTTAGCGGATGATTATTTACGGGATAGTCAACCTTATCAAGAATTCCCGCAAGCGAATCAACCCTATGTAAACGGGATGGTTTTGGTTGATGGTGACAGGCTAATTAATTTTACAGGTATTACGTTTAATCCTGGCAAATATACTCGCTTACAATTATGGGTAAATGGCCGCCCCGAAACGGTCTCTCAGACATTGACGGGAATTTATTTGATCGAACTTGAGATCGAGAAATATGCCTATCTTCTTGCTCAACACAAGGCCCAAGGGCAAATAGCTAACATACCTGTCACCCCCGCAGCCGCGCAACGGATCTTCCGCGAGTTGTCTGCCTTTAGAGAATTAGAGGCGCAATTAATTACCGAACAAAGAGAACCGCTGACACGCGGCCTGGATCTAATGCGCCAACTTTGGGGTGCTGACCGTTTCTTGTTGCATGAGGGCATGGAATTCATGGCCTTAAAGACATGGTGGAAGAGGGACACCACCCGAAAGAAGAATCACGGGGAAGAACGGCATTATGCTGTTGATCTCGTTGAGTTCCGCACACCAGACGGGAATTTTGGTCTGGCCGCGGGGAAACCTGCTGTTTCTTTCACAAACGGTTTCATACACGCCATCTATAAAGACACCACCGCCTATACTGTCATTGTGCGATCCAGTAAATTTTTCCATGTTTATACCCATATTCAGCCGGAAGCATCTTTAGAAATAGACCAACCCGTGGCGCAGGGGAAATCCTTGGGCGTTGTCATGGGCAAGGAAAGCGCGTCGATGGCCTCACATTTGCATTATGTTATTGCCTATGTCCCCGCCGCTCATGACGTTGAATTCCTCAAAGGCAGAAAACTAGACACTAATATTTACACGGCATTCCTTAATGATTGGGCCAATGAAGGCCGCATTATTTATTTCAATCCTTTGGATATTATTTCAGCCCAGGACCGCCAGCGCATGTTTGTGGAAGGTCATTCATCTGATCGTGAGTTTAAATCAGTCATCGTCAGCACGCCGCATGAAGGTAAGAGAAAAGACTTAAAGAGAAAAGTCATGCAAGGTTTGCCAAGCCTGCGTTTGGAAGAGGTCATTGCCATTAAGGATGATAATGATGGTGAGGCCCGGCAAATAGGATCCGTTGATATTGTTATCCGTGAAACCGTGGACGGCTGGAACATGATCAGCCGTAACGCAGACATCCATCGCCGTGTTGCTTACGAAGACATCGTCCCGACCCTTCAACAATTAAGGCATCAGCGCGCAATATTTGGTGATACTCACCAAACAATTGGTAGCGTCTACCAATTATCTAACCCAGCGCTTAATGTGCCTGCGGTTTTAGGTCTCGTTTACAATGGTGAGCAAAGCGAGCGTATTGCTGAGTTGCTTAGTTCAGGGGCCGCAGGTAATAGGGCTAATTTAGAAGAAGCGTTGAAGTTGATGGAAGCAGGTATCAGGGCCGAGGAAGAAGCGCGCACAACCGCGGATGGCAAACGCACGCATTGGATCCGTTTTGTGTGGAAACACCGCAAGGTGCTTGTCTATAACGAGCAATTAAAATGGTGGAGCTGGCAGTCGATTTTCACTACACCGAATCGTCGACAGGTGATCCGTCAGTTGAAAGCTTTGGCCCAGGGCACGGATTGGGAGTTCATGCGTGTTTTTAATCTTAAGCGTGGACGTCTTCAACAGTATGACATGACCGTTGCCCATCGCTTAGCCTTGGATGCTGCCATCCAGTACCACACCGCATTTAACCGTGTTGCCGCTGAAAGAAAATTGGATAAAGAAGGTCATATCAATTTTGTGCCGACGGTCATGGGTATAGCCGAAATACCACAGGCTTCAGCTATCACGCAACCAGAGCCTTTCACAAAAGACCACCGCTGGGCCATTGTCAGCGGTATATCCGAGACGATGGAAGACTTGAATGCCCAGAGAAAAGATTTTGATCCTATTTTTGCAAGCTGGGGCACCAGTTCTCCCATAACAGTTATTCTGCCGGATATACGTATGAATCCTGATTACAATTTGGAAAGTCCCAAGGGATGGCTTGAAAGGATGGATGTATATAGAAGAGGAGATAAACCGTTTTTTATTAAGGAATCTAAAGATTACAAAATGAGGATGCCTGATACCAGCATTTATCATGCCATACAGGAAGTGATTGAGCGCAAGGTAGAAGAAAATGGGTTCGCGTTTAATATGTTGGA
>CAZBJT010000243.1:0-3240 GCA_964492215.1 uncultured Planctomycetales bacterium
GTCCAAATTCTTTACCAGTGGATGTGCCAATAATTTTAGATAATCGCGGGCATAATAAAGATCGCCTTTGCGGGTATTTTGAGCATACGCCACCAAATCCAGCAAGGCGCATAAAGCACTGCGCTTGAGCGGATAGCCCATGGAAATATTAAATTCTTTTAAATGGCTGCCCAAAGCCGTTAATAAAGGCAGTAAGGCGTCGCTATTGGGCAACACCAGCACCGTCGATGAAGGGTCATCAATGCCGGAGAGTATCTCTTTGACCAAACCGGCCTGCGCATGGCTGTCGAAAGCTTCGTAGATCTTTAAATCAAATTTAGTTTCAATGACATCAATCCCCTCTTTCACAGGGGTACCGAATGTTTTGGCAATGCGCCCCAAAGCCGGCCAGCGGCGCTCATCCCCTTGCATGAATAAGGTAGTGTTGATGCGGTCATATACACTTTTAAGCACGGCATTTTCCGTGCGGTGCAAATAAAAGAAATTGCAAAATAAAATCTCATCAAAAGCTGCCAGATCCGCCTGCTCCACCCGACGGGCAGCCTGCCAGTACTGATAACCGCGGCCGGTGCTTTGCTGCTCTTCTAAATGCTCATGATAGGCACGCCGCAAGACCACTAGGTGGCCTAAAAGCCGGTTGATGTCCGGCGGCACGCTAAAGCCGATGGCGGCATGGGCCTCAATCACCTTTAAGGCATCCAAAGGCACATCTTCCAGATCCAGCTGGTCGATGAATTGCAGGATTTCGCGGGCCCATGGCAAGAATTGAGCAAAGGTTTCGCGGCCTTTAAGTATGTCAGGCACTTGCTTACGGGCAATGTGATAAATAGCATAGCAATGGTCCAATGGGCCTTGACGGCGCAGCGGTCGATCACCATAGGCCACATAGGTCATCCACTCATCAATCGTAAAAAACCGGGGCGGCACATAGGCGCGGCCTAAACGCCTGGCCAAATCACGTTTCATAAATAGCGACGGACGACGCCCGCCGAATACAATGGCCAAACGACCCATCTCTTTGCCTGTTTTCAGGTAATGGGTGTCGATGTAATCCACGACTTCAGGCAAAAATGGTTTAGTAAAGGGGACAGTAATGACTTGGCTCATAGCTGCTCGACGGTTAATTCATCCAGATAAATAATAAATCCCTGCACCGCACGGGACGGGTAAAACGTTCTAACCAAATCCACGTAGCCTTGCACTTGAGAACGGTGGCTTTCCTCACCCAGGCGCGAGGCCTTATAATCAATGACCCATATTTCTTGGGGTAAAATGATCAAACGGTCCAAACGCTTGGTGTCGCCGAAGGCATTCACAAATTCTTTCTCGCAGAATACCTGGGCCTCGGGGGGCAAATAAAAGAACCGTTTTAACGCCGGGGCATTAAGAATGGGTTCGATTTGCTGCTTGTCCTCGGCGGATAAATGCAGCGGGTCTTTTGACAAATTACCCACCTGCATCAAAAGCGCATGGTACACCTCACCCTGCCGGGCCGCGGCCACGGCAATGGCGGGTTCGCTTAAGAAATCTTCACGCAATTTCCCCAGCCATTGATCGCCGACAAAAGCAGGGATGCGATGCTTTTGCGGGACAGTTTGGGGCGGACGCGATTCAATTGCCGGCGTGCCAATGGCCAAATAATCGTCCGTGAATAAAAACTGGGCATAATTAATGCCGATACCTGCCCTGGGTGGCACAAACACATAAAGCTCTTCAATGGCGCGAGTCAAGGCCACATAAACGGTATTTAATTCCAACAACAAAGCTTTCTTATATTCAGCTTCATAAAGGGCCTGTAATGAGGGGCAAAAGCGGCGATAACTTTCCTTCAAACGGATCAAAGCCATGCCTTCTTCTTGAATATCGAGCAAATAACTTAATGCCCCATCTCGTCCGCCGGCCCCCACCTTGATATCCATTTCCAAAAACGGGATAATGACAACCGGGAATTCCAAACCCTTGGCCTTATGCACCGTCAATACTTTCACGGCTTCACTATTGGCCATAGGCACAAAACATTCCGGACCTTCCAACAACTCATAGTATTCCAGGAAATCCCCCAGAGCACAGCTTTGCTCCTCATGGACCTTGATCAATTGCAATAAATGCATCATGTACCCTTGGTATTGCGGGAAATGACGCTCGCCATTCATACGCGCGATAATACCGGCAGCTAATTCATATAGAGGATACACCCCCACCTGACGGAAAAACGGCTCAATTAACTCTCCCCAGGTCTTTGGAAAAGCATCGCGGAAGAGTTTATAAAAATACACACCTTTTTCTTTGTCTCTGCGACGGGCCGCATCAAACAGGAATGCCCGCAGTTCTGCACTGGTCAGGCAGCTGGCTTTAGGTAAAAGTTCGCCTAAACAAAATTGGGCAAAGGCATTATTATCAATGGGCTCCTGCAGGAAAGTCAAAAAGGCGATCAATTCCCCGATCAAGGGATTATTTTTTATGTCGCTGCTGCGCTCACTTTGGGCCGGGATGCCCTCATGCAACAGCCATTGGGTGATCTCCTGCAATTCATCATTGCCGCGAGTCAAAATCGCTATGTCTTTTAACGCAAAACGGCCGTGCAATTCATGCACCTGGGCCAGCAATTTTGTTTTGGCTTCGAGGCTGTATTCCTGCTTGGTGCGGCCGGACAAAAACGACACCCGAACCACTCCGCCTTTTAAATCCTTGCCCGGCACTTGCTTGCTTTGAGCAAAAGTAGCAGCCACCTGGCCAAAATCCTCGTCGGTAAAATTGACCGCTGACGAACGATCTTGCTCTATATCGTCACTTTGCTTGCGTTCCAGGAAAGCGCGTAAATTATCGACACTGAAAACCTGATTATTAAAGGCAATGACATTCGGGCAGCTGCGCCAGTTTCTCTCCAGCGCCTCTTTTTGCACATAGTCCTCAAAGTAAAGCTGCAGTGCATCGAATAAAGCACTTTCTCCCCCTCGAAAAGCATAAATGGCCTGTTTCTTGTCCCCGACGTAGAATAAAGAACCTTCCGCCGATAAAGCCTCCTGCACCATCAATACCAAGTTACGCCATTGGGCAAGCGAAGTGTCCTGAAACTCATCGATCAAATAATGCTTAAAGCGCGCGGCCAAACGAAAATACAATTCTTCAACGGTGACTAAACCATCATCAAACAAAGCAGCTGCCTTGCGGTTAAGTTCCTCGAGGAATAATACATCATCCCGTTGGGCCAATTGGTAGAAATCACCCAGCAAAGCCTCG
>CAZBJT010000244.1:0-3208 GCA_964492215.1 uncultured Planctomycetales bacterium
TTTTGGCATTATTGGCTGGTGTATGTTTAATTATGGCCGCAAAGAAAAAGAATTAAAACCCACCCTTATTGGTTTAGTTTTAATGGTTTACCCTTATTTTGTACCCAATACTGTTTTGCTTTACCTCATCGGTATTGCCCTCACCGCTTTGCTGTATTTCTGGCGCGATTAACCCTTTTGACAGAATCTATCCCCTACGCTATAATGAATTTTCACCCTTTATCTGAATAACCGCAGGGAGTATGTTTATGGCTAAAACCATGTTTGACAAGATCTGGGAAGATCATTTAGTCCGTGATTCTCAAGGGGATACGGCGATCATTTATATTGACCTGCATTTGGTGCATGAAGTGACAAGTCCGCAGGCTTTTGCGGCGTTGCGTGAAACCAAGCGCACCGTGCGCGCCCCTCAAAAGACATTTGCCACCATGGATCATAATGTCAGCACCCGCACCAAAGACATTAATAAAGTAGAAACCACCTCGCGCACGCAAATGGATACTTTATCCAAGAACTGTGCTGATTTTGGTGTGACCTTATATGATTTTACCAGCGAGAACCAAGGCGTTGTGCACGTCATTGGACCGGAGCAGGGTTTAACTTTACCTGGCATGACCATTGTGTGCGGGGATTCTCATACCGCCACGCATGGGGCTTTCGGCGCTTTGGCTTTTGGTATCGGTACATCTGAAGTCGAGCATGTGCTGGCGACCCAGACATTACAGCAAAATAAAGCCAAGACTATGTTGATCAATATCGACGGTCAGTTGGCTAAAGGCGTGACCCCTAAAGATATTATTTTGTATATCATCGGTCAAATCGGCACCGCTGGCGGCACCGGGTATGTGATTGAATATGCCGGTTCTGCCATCCGGGCTTTGTCGATGGAAGGCCGCATGACCATATGCAATATGAGCATTGAGGCTGGTGCCCGTGCCGGTATGATCGCACCGGATGATGTGACGTTCACCTATGTGAAGGGCCGCGATTTTGCCCCGCAAGGCGCTGACTGGGATAAAGCCATTGTCTATTGGAAGACTTTACCCTCGGACAAGGATGCTAAATTCGATAAAGTTCTAAATATCAAGGCGGAAGATCTTAAGCCGCAAGTCACCTGGGGTACAAGCCCGGGTCAAGTGACCTCGATTGATGGTGTTGTGCCTGATCCGGAAAGTTTCAGTAATCCGGTCGACCGCACAGCGGCGCGTAATGCTTTAGCCTATATGGATCTGCCGCCGGGGACAAAAATGTCGGATGTTAAGATTGATAAGGTTTTTATCGGTTCTTGTACCAATGGCCGCATTGAAGATTTACGCGCGGCTGCTCATGTGGTGGCTGGCCGCCGGGTCGCCCCGGGTGTGACTGCGATTGTAGTACCCGGTTCCGGCCGTGTGCGTAAGCAGGCTGAAAAAGAAGGTTTGGATAAGATATTTATCGATGCCGGTTTAGAATGGCGTTTTGCCGGTTGTTCCATGTGTTTAGGTATGAATGACGATCAATTAAAAAAAGGTGAACGCTGCGCTTCATCGAGTAATCGTAATTTCGAAGGCCGCCAAGGCCCCGGCGGGCGCACCCATTTAATGAGTCCCGAAATGGCCGCCATCGCCGCCTTAGAAGGCAAGATCAGCGATATACGCAAGTTTATTAGATAAGGAATAAAGCATGGAACCATTTAAGACGCACACAGGTATTGCTGCACCACTCAACCGTGTCAATGTTGACACGGATGCCATTATTCCAAAGCAATTCCTGCGCAAGATTGAGCGCACGGGTTTTGGTAAGCATTTGTTTCATGAATGGCGTTTTGTCGACTATGAAGGCACCAAAGAGAATCCGGACTTTATTTTGAATAAAGAGCCTTACCGCAAAGCCACGGTTTTATTGGCACGCGATAACTTTGGTTGCGGGTCTTCACGCGAACATGCCCCATGGGCTTTGGGTGATTTCGGTTTTAAGGTCATCATTGCACCTAGCTTCGCCGATATTTTTTATAACAATTGCATCAAGAACGGCATTTTACTGGTGCAATTAAAATCGGCCGAAGTTGATGAGATATTTCAATACATTGAGAAGAATAAAGGTGCGACAATCGCAGCCGATCTTCCGTCTCAAACCGTGACGGCCAATGGAAAGAAATATTCTTTTACCGTCGATGCATTTAATAAAGAATGTTTGATTAAGGGGTTGGATGGTATCGGCTGGACTCTGCAATTTAATGATAAGATTGCCTCCTATGAGGAAAAGATCAAAAACCAACAGCCGTGGTTAATCAGAAAGTAAATTATGTCCGATATCCGTAAATATTCCTCAATTGTGACTGATGGTTATGATAGAGCGCCCAGCCGTGCCATGTTGCGTGCGGTGGGATTTAAAGATGAAGATTTTAATAAGCCGCAAATTGGCATCGCCTCCACTTGGAGCGAGGTGACTCCCTGTAATATCCACATCAATGATTTGGCCAAGAAAGCTGCGGAGGGGGTCAATGCCGCTGGCGGTAAGGCAGTAACATTTAATACCATCACGATTTCTGACGGGATTTCCATGGGATCCGAAGGTATGAAGTACTCTTTAGTTTCCCGGGAGGTTATTGCCGATTCCGTTGAAACGGTCGTGGGCTGCCAGGGTTTTGATGGTTTTGTGGCGATCGGTGGTTGCGATAAAAATATGCCCGGCTGCATCATGGCTATGGCTCGGCTAAATCGTCCGTCGGTGTTTGTATATGGCGGTACCATTTTGCCTGGTTGTTTTAATAAGAAGAATGTGGATCTTGTTTCGGTGTTTGAGGCAGTAGGGCAATATGCCAATAAGAAAATTGATGCGGCTGAATTAAAGGGTGTGGAAAGCTGTGCCATTCCGGGCCCTGGTTCTTGCGGCGGCATGTATACGGCTAACACCATGGCATCGGCCATTGAAGCATTGGGCATGAGTTTACCTGGTTCTTCGGCGCAGGTCGCTATTTCTAAAGAAAAAGATGATGACTGTAAGCGGGCTGGTGCTGCTGTCTTGAATTTGCTTAATAAGAATATTCGGCCCAAAGACATTTTGACCAAGAAAGCTTTTGAAAATGCCATCACCATCGTGATCGCCTTAGGCGGTTCTACCAATGCGGTATTGCATTTGATCGCCATGGCGCATACAGCCGGTGTTAAATTAAGCATTGATGATTTTACCCGTATCGGCAAAAAGGTGCCGGTGTTGGCAGACCTTA
>CAZBJT010000245.1:0-3139 GCA_964492215.1 uncultured Planctomycetales bacterium
TCTGGGAACACAATAAAAGCGTCTTCGTCGTAGACCGCCACCTAAAGGTAATGTTGGAACAGGATTATTTAGCATTAGAAAAGATTGCTTCGCCTTTGGCTCGCAATGACACGTCTACGCTAGGCTCCCAAATCGTCCGTGACATTGTCATTCCCGCCCTAGAAAAAGAAGTCAATGAAGGGGCTAGTTTTGCTCAACTGCGCCAAATTTATAATGCCATGATCTTAGCCACCTGGTTTAAGAAGAATCTTAAAGCATCCCTGCTCGGGGCTATTTATGTGAATAAAGCCAAGGTGCAAGGGGTGCAGTTTAAGGAAGGCCTGGATAAGCAGAAAATATACCAGCAGTATTTGGAGACATACAAGAAGGGCGTGTTTAATTTTATCAAAGAAGAACCGGATGCTGCAACCGGCCAAATGGTCCCGCATAAGTATTTCTCCGGCGGAGCAAAGGCCTTGGATCCCAATATTTTAGTTACCCTCAAAAGTCCTGTTGAACAGTTATCAAATTACGCCCACGGTCAATTGCCTGGCAGTAATGCCATGCTAGTTACTTTTAATGCTACTCTTAACGGGGGGAGAAATGGGATCGGCCATTCTGTCATTGAACATGGTAAGTTATATGAAAATCAAAGTGATGCGGACATCCGGCGGCTGGTAAGGTATTTCTTATCTGAGTCGCACAAGCCTGCGGACCCTGATAGCACGAACCAGAATATTGCCATTATTCAGCCAATGGTAAATGGCAGATGGAATGTTGTTTTTTCATTATACCCGCGGGGCAGGAGTAATCATCACAGAGATCTTTCACCTGAGGGAAGTTTAGACGATTTTTTTAGTTTGGATTTTGATTTTGATGATGAAGGGAAGGTCAATAATATACAGATCGCTACTAACCGTGAAACCACAACTAATGATGAAAGTACGAATCAGCAGGTCATGAATGTCGCTAATTTATTAAATGGCGCTTTGGATTCGGGAAATGCAGTGGAAACTTTTAGTATTCGAACACCCACAACGACATGGACTAGAAAACTCGCTGAGATCCAATCAGTTGTTTCCGCCGATATGCCTAATGAAAAAGAATTGGCTGTTTTTTTAAGAACAAACATGGCAAGGTTCAAAAAAGCTCGCGACCCAAATGGTTCCAATGGGAATATTGGTTTGATTCAAAGGATGGCAGACGGCCAGTGGAAGGTGGTTCTTGCCTTATTTCCCCAAAATGATAAAGATAATAATCATGCGATTCTGGTGCCGGATGGTTTCATTTTTTTTGATTTTATTAGTCTTACTTTTGACTTTAACGGCCCTCGGATTTCCTCGCTTCAAATTATTCCCTCCACTCATGATTTGAATTTAATGAGCCCTCACATGCGTCAATTAAAAGGTATAACCACTGCCCATTTGGTCGAAGATGAGCGGCAAAGAATTATCATCCGTGATGATGTAATCAGGACGGCACGGGCCATTAAAGCGTCATTGCAACTTCCCTTGGGATTGCAACCTCCTTGGGGGTCAGATAATATTCATGTAGATACCGCATGGAAAGAATTATTCCCGGAAACAGAAAATAGGACAGATATATTTCTTGATGATTTGGCTTCGTTTAAATTGTCCACTGAAGATGGTTATATATTGATTCCAGTGCCGGCGGTGTCTCCCATTATAGAAGGTCAAGGAGAGGGAGAAACGAGCACATCAGATCCGATGACCGTTATGATTAAATTAGGTGTTCACGGGAGGCCTGCAGCCTTATTAGTGAAACTTGCACGGAAGTTTAATCAAAGGAAAATAAAAAGTGAGATTATATATGAAAATCAGGTTTTTCCTATGGATTCGATAATGAAATGGATGGAGATGGCTATCACCACTGGCAGAAAATTGCAGGTCAGGGCCCAGGGAAAAGATGTTGAACAGATTAAGCAATTATTTAAAGAAGTGGATGCTATTCTATCGGACGTAAATGCCGCCATGCCCTCTCCAGCGGTCACGGAAGACCATACGCTCATGCAGCCCCCTGGCGGTATCGACATGAATGCCGATTTGCTTAATTTGTCCGTCAAACGCGACAGCAGCGGCATGCCTTTGCCGGCCATAGACCAGAATTGGGCCCAGCTTTCCGTCAATGGCCTGGATCCTGTGATCATCAACATCCAGCCTGTAAATCTCCCTGACTTGATCGGCACCAGCCGCTAACCGCCTTATTTTTCATCCTATCTTAATCCTTTCTTAATCCCCTTCTTGGTATCCTAAACCTGTAATCAAGATGTGATCAACCAAGGAGGGTGCTATGAAAACGTCCGCAACAAATACCCAAATCAAAACTATAAGTAAAGAAACACTTAACCAACAAATCAAAAGCAGCAATCCGCCGCAAGTTGTTAATGTGCTAAGTCCTGAGCATTACAATTTGGGTTCCATTAAAGGGGCGAAGAAAATCCCCTTAGAAGAAATAGACCAACGCTGGCGTGAACTTGATGCCAAGCGGGAAGTGGTCACTTTTTGTGCCAGCTATGAATGCCCGGCATCCCGTAAAGCAGCGGAGAAATTAGCCGCATACGGGCTTAATGTCAGTGCTTATGAAGGCGGTATTAAAGAATGGAAAGCAGCCGGTTTACCGGTGGAATAGTTATGAGGCCATTAGAAAGGGGCTAGCCATGATAAAACACAGGAATAAACATCATCAGCCGCGTTTTAACCATGATCAGTCGGTAAACCGGCATAACGGTAATGGGGCGGGTCATCACGAACGCATCGACCCTTCCCACGAAGAGGTGCAGTTGCGGGCCTATCAGCTCCATGAAGAAAAAGGCGGCAGTGATTTTGAGAATTGGTTGGAGGCCGAGCGCCTCTTGAGAGAAGAGTATTTGCATTTTTCTAAGGGATTGTCATAGCTCAAACGGTCATGTCCGAAAACGGCTATTCATGCCGGATTTCTTATGCTAACATGCGGGCATGGATCAAGACGTGTTTTATCAAGCCATGCTGGCACGCGACCATCGGTTCGACGGTAAATTCTTTGTGGGTGTTAAGACCACGGGGATTTACTGCCGTCCTATTTGTCCGGCCAAACCCAAGCGGGCAAATGTGGAATTTTTTGCCAATGCGCATTTGGCTGAACAGGCCGGGTATAGGCCTTG
>CAZBJT010000246.1:0-3135 GCA_964492215.1 uncultured Planctomycetales bacterium
GTAAGGGTAAGCCCGGCCAAGCGATAACGGTCGTCGCTAAAAATAATAACGGCACACTTATGCCATTGACTACCATCGCCACCGGCACGGTGGATGGGGCGGGTAGTTATTCTGTGACCGCCGTTGTCAGTTTATCCAAGGGCATTAATTATGTGTCCGTTACCGTCGATGGTGTGGCGAGTGAAATATTCCAATACAGCCTGACCGATCCTTTCGGTGTGGTGTTCGATTCAAGCACCAATAAATTGATCAAAGGGGCCAAGGTATACATGCATAGGTCCACCGGCGAATTGGCCGTCCCGGGGGTAGACTTAGACAGCGCTGACGTCAACCCGGTGACCACCGGCGAAGACGGTTTCTATAGTTTCCTGGCCGCCTCCGGGGATTACGTTGTGACAGTTTCAGCCGTCGGTTACGATTATCCGTCCAAATTAACCACATTCCCGGCGGGGCGTACCATTATCGCCGGTTCCAAGGGCGAGCACTTCAGTGTCGCTACCACCATTATTGAAATGGACCATCCCATGGACGGCAACGGCTTCTTATTGCGTATCGAAAAAGACGCCAATAAATCGGAGGCCCGTATCGGCGATGTGGTCACCTATTCGATCAAGATAGAAAACCTCTCCCCGGACAACCAGGTCAAGGCCGTCATCATCGACGATAGGATACCGCCCGGGTTTAAATACCTGTCTAACCGCGTGCTTTTAGACGGCCTGCCGATCGCTGAGCCCAACGGTCAGCGTCCCTTGCTATTCTCCGTCGGCAATATCGGTCCGGGCGCTACCGTGGTGCTGCAATACCAGTTGGTCATCGGTACCGGGGTTGTGCCCGGCAAGTATGAGAACTCGGCGGTGGCCCATTATGAGAACGGGGTCGTTATTTCCAACCATGCCTCCAAGGTGGTTAGAGTCATTCCTGATCCTTTGTTTGATTTAGGCACGGTCATCGGCAAGGTCTTTTATGATTGGAACGAGAACGGCATACAGGATGCCCCGGACTATGATTCCACGGAAATGGAAACCATCATTGAGAAACCTGTGCCTAATGTGCAGATCGTCACCGAGGACGGCACCGTGATCACCGTCGACCACGACGGTAAATTCAGCGTGCCGGGTCTTTTGCCGGGCCGCCATATCCTGCGGGTGGATGAACGCAGCTTGCCGCCGGGCACGTTCTTGACCACTGACAAGGCCGTTGTCGTCGATATCACCCAGGGTTCTTTGGTGAAAGTCAATTTCGGGGTCAATGTCGATAATACGCAGGTGGTGGGCCGCGATGCGCAATTCTTTAATGATAATATCCAAATGACCCAGACCCGTGATCAGCCGGTGCCCAGGCTCAATGCCGCCATGTTCTCCAACAGCTTGCAGCCGCCGGCCGATAGCACCGAGGAGCTCGTTATCTACGACGGCCTGCCGGTGCGCCAGATCGAGTTTAGGGCCTTTTCCAATTACACGCCGTTCATCGACCACTGGTCGTTTGAAGTCATTGACCGTGACACCAAAAAGCCGGTCAAGACTTTTGAAGGCACGCGGTTCAATATTCACGACCCCATTTTCTGGAATGGCCGCGACAATGACGATAAGATCATCCGTACCGACCGTAATTATTCCTATCTGCTGCGGGCCTATGATGCGAAAGGCAATTATGACGTCACCAAAGAAAAACCCATCACCTTAAGAGTTATTAAAGACGAGGTGAGTTTCAAGCAGGAAAAAGACGAGACCAAAGACAAGATGTCGGCCCGCGCCGATGTATACCGCAAATGGCTGGAAGCCCAGGCCAAGGGTACTAATATTGAACGTCAGTCCATTATCGTGCAGGGCGAGACTTTGCATATTAACCGTCAGGGGACAGATATCAAGACGGTGCGCGTGCTTAACAAAGACGGCCAGCTGCTCACCGATGTCCCTGTCGCCCAAGTGTATGGCCTGACCCCGCAGGAATTAATGGCCGGCGGCCTGCCGAAGGAACAGCCGCAGGATTCAATCGAAGTGATTTTACCGCAGGGTGATTACACCATGGAGGTGGTCAGCCCCAAGGATGTAACACAGCCGCAAGATGCCGCGTCCCCGGACAAAGCCGCAGCCGGCCAACCAACACCGTCGGCGCCGCTGACAAATCCTGCTAATCAAATAATACCACCGTCCGGAAAACCCAGCGGTGGTGGCGGCAGCCCCTCAGCTTTGCAGCGTTACACCCGCAATATCAAGGTCGGGGATGATTACTTCATGTTCGTAGCCATGGGCGATGCCAAGGTCGGTTATAATTTCAATCGCGGCAATATCGAACCGGTCTCGTCGGATGAAGCGTATCAAAGCGGTTTCTGGAAAGAGGGCACCGCCGCCTATTATTTAAAAGGCAAGATCAAGGGTAAATACTTAATCACCTCGTCATTTGATACGCAGCGTGAGCAAAAAGAACTGTTCAGGAAATTAGACCCTGACACGTACTATCCCATTTACGGCGATAAATCGTCGATCAATTATGACGCCACCGATACCAAGGGGCCGTTATACCTGTTGGTGGAATGGGACAAGTCGTCCGTGATTTGGGGTAATTACGCCATCGATTTCAATGACAATGAATTCTCTTCATTTAGCCGCAGTTATTACGGCGGTAAGATCAGTTACCAGTCGCTGGCACAAAATCCTTACGGGGATGCGCACACCAAGGTCGTGGTGTTCCACGCCGAGGTACAGCAGCGGCCGGCTCACGTCGAGATGCTGGGTACGGGCGGCTCATTGTATTTCCTCAAGCATAAGGCCGTGGTGGAGGGCAGCGATAAGATCCGTTTGGAAGTGCGTGACAAAGTCACCGGTCTTGTGATTGCCTCCAAGGACATGAAGAATGGCGCGGATTATGAATTAGATGACGCCGAAGGCCGCATTTTATTCTGGATGCCGGTGTCCCAGATCGCCAAGGCCGAATCCATCGTGGCCGATACATTGCTCGACGGTAATCCGGTGTATGTCGTGGCTGATTATCAATATGAAATCAAAGACCAGCTCGCTGAATCAAGCGAAGGCGCCCGGGTGGCCGAGGGGATCGGCAACAATGTGGTCATCGGCGGCACATACGTGAAGGAAACCCAGGCCATTAATGATTATGAATTAAAAGGCACGGATGCCT
>CAZBJT010000247.1:0-3126 GCA_964492215.1 uncultured Planctomycetales bacterium
TGCAAGGTGCTTAAACTATCCGCACCGATGATCCAAAATAATTCGGCTTTGGGGTGTAATTGACGAAAATAGCGCACGGTATCAATGCTATACGATTTGCCGCCGCGTTTGATTTCACAATCACTCAGAGAAAATTGAGCTTCACCCTTAATAGCAGCCCTAGCCATGGCTAAACGGTCTTTCGCCGGCGCTAAATCCTTATCAGCTTTATGCGGTGAACACGCGGCCGGTACAAAAATTACTTCATCCAAACCCATCCCCTCCATCGCCGCTTGCGCCATGAGCAAATGACCATGGTGAATGGGATTGAAACTACCGCCGAGAATACCAATTTTCATATTTACTTCTTTTTAGAAAACTTTAAAAAAACGAACACTGTGACAACCACGATCAGAAGAGTGCCTGCTATACGCCCAACTATTTCACCCATTTGAGTATCTGTCATTTTCGACTCCTTCTTAATTGGTAGACGCTACCAATTATTTCCGGATTTGGCCGGTGCCGTAGATTTCGTATTTGTAGGTGGTTAGGCCTTCGAGCGCCATGGGGCCTCTGACGTGTAATTTGTCGGTGCTGATGCCGACTTCGGCACCGAAACCAAACTCGAATCCGTCGGTGAAACGGGTTGAGGCATTGACGTACACGCAGGCGGAATCCACTTGATCCAGGAACGTTTGGGCCTGTTTTTTATCTTTGGTCACAATGGTGTCGGAATGATGCGAGCCGTGGGTATTGACGTGATTGATGGCTTGGTCTAAACCATCGACAACTTTCACGGCCAAGATCAAATCTAAATATTCGGCGGTCCAATCTGCTTGGGTCGCTTTCTTCACCCCATCTTTGACGATGGAGCGCGTGGCTTCATCACCACGGATTTCACAGCCGACGTTTTGTAAACCCTTAATCATGTCAGGCAAAAATTTCTTGGCCACGGCTTTGTCCACCAATAATGTTTCCATGGCATTGCATACACCGGGCTTTTGGGTCTTGGCATTCATGACGATTTTTTGCGCCATGGCCAGGTCGGCCTTAGGGCTGACATAGACATGACAGACACCCTTGAAATGCTTGACCACGGGTATGCGGGTATTTTCAGCCACAAAACGGATCAACTCTTCTCCCCCGCGTGGGACAATCACGTCGATTAACTCATCTAATTTTAATAATTCATGGACGGCGGCGCGATCGGTCGATTCAATTAATTGTAAAACATCGAGGGGAATCTTAGTTTTCTTTAAAGCGCTTTTGAGCACATTGAAAATACCAATGTTGGTATGAATGGCCTCACGCCCGCCTTTTAAGATGGCCGCATTACCCGATTTTAAACACAGAGCGGCGCAATCCGCCGTGACATTGGGGCGTGATTCATAAATAATACCGACGACACCTAAAGGCACACGGATTTTCTTGATCAATAGGCCATTAGGACGCTTGATGGTCTCAAGCAAATAACCGATGGGATCAGCAAGCTTAGCTGTTTCAAGCAAACCGTCGGCCATGTCCTTAATGCGTTTGGGATTTAAGGTCAGGCGATCAATCAGGGCTGCGGAATATTTCTCTTTTTGGGCGGCGGCCAGATCTTTGGCATTGGCTTTAAGTAAGGCATCGGTTTGAGATACCAATGCTTTAGCCATGAGGATAAGTGCACGGTTTTTCTCGGCCGTTGGAACTAATCCTAAGGTATAGGAGGCTTTTTTAGCCTTTTGAGCGATTTTTAAAATGTGAGCGGATAAATTCATGTTCGGAATCTCCATCCATGAGCTTGTCTTTTTTCTCGATAAAGAAAGTACCGATGCGTTCACCGGCAATTAAACGGACCAGCACATCTTTAATGGCCCCGCCCGTGATCACACATGGCGTGCGGGCATGGGTGGCGATCTTGACAGCGTCGATCTTGGCCTTCATGCCCCCGCGGGCGATGTTCGCATTCTTAGTGCCGCCGGCCACACTCTCGATGGCGGCGGTAATTTCAGAAACCTCTTCAAAGACTTTCTTATTGGCGTCATAAAGGCCTTCCACGTCGGAAAGTATCACTAACAGATCAGCATGCAAAAGGCTTGCCACCAAGGCGGATAATTTATCATTATCGCCGAATTTGATCTCTTCGGTGGAGGTAGTATCATTCTCATTGATGACAGGGATAACCCCTTCTTTAAGGATGGCTTCCAGTGTATGGCGTGCATTCAAAAAACGGGTATTATTATCAAAATCATCCCAGGTCAATAAAACCTGCGCGCATTTCAAACTGACCTTACGGAACAATTCGCTATACAGGCGCATTAAGGCGGCTTGGCCGATGGCGGCACGCGCCTGCAGGGCCGCTAATTCAGTAGGGCGTTTCTTCTGGCCTAACTCACCCATGCCTAAGGCTATGGCACCGGATGATACCAAAACCACTTCAATGCCTTTTTTACGCAATAACCGAATTTGGGCTGCCAAAGCTGCTAAGGCTTTGAGCTTTGGCTTCAGATTACCGTCGGCAATTTGGCTGGAGCCAAGTTTGACCACGATGCGCTTAATAGGTTTTTGAAATGTGCGGGTCATAATATTTTTTAATTATGGGGACACGTACCTAATTCTGATGTTCTTTTAGGAATTAGTTACATGTCCCCATAATTATAGCAATTCTCTAATGGCTGTCAAAAGTTGATCTAGGCCTTGTTTTTCTTGGGCTGAAATGGGAATGACCGGTTTTTTTATTTTGCGTTTGAAGGTGGTTAAATTCTTCTTCGCTTCCGGCACGTCCATTTTATTGGCGACGATGATGCTTTTTTTATGGGACAATTCTTCATTATATAAATCCAACTCCGCACAAATCTGACGGTAATCCTCGACAGGGTCGCGGCCTTCGGTACCGGCCATATCCACCACATGTACTAAGATCTTGGTGCGTTCCGTGTGCTTTAAGAAACGCTGCCCCAGCCCCTTGCCTTCATGCGCACCGGCGATCAAACCGGGCAAGTCAGCGACGACGAAATCCGTATATTGCTCATCCTCATCTTTCACAATACCTAAGATGGGGGCTTTGGTGGTAAAGGGGTAATTAGCGATCTTGGAGCGCACCTTGCTGATGGCACAGATAATGGTGCTTTTGCCGGCATTAGGAAAGCCGATCAAACCAACATC
>CAZBJT010000248.1:0-3111 GCA_964492215.1 uncultured Planctomycetales bacterium
ATCATAGCGATACCCCCCGGGATCGTCGGCCCTATCAGGAGTCCCCCAACTCCAATCACCAGGGCCAATAACCCTATATCTTCCAATTCAAGACCAAATAATAAAACCGGTTTATCAATCGTGCGCGGGCATTTGCGTGACATTAATCAATGCTCCTAGGTTAATTGTTATTATTCAAAAACATTAATGCCGCATATGCAACAGCACACGAAATGGCCAACTGATAATGCCCCCGCAGCAAACCTGCCACGCCTGCTAATAACACTACTGCACCCCCGAATTTTGCGACCGGACCTTTTAAAATTGATAATGCTTTGTCGGTGTTAGTTGTGACCGCCTGTAAAGGATCAGTCGCGGTTGTTGTGTCCGCTAAAACATAATGGTGATTTGAACCAACGATAAAGATCAATGACAACATCAATATACTGATAAAACGAAACATATTCTTCCTCCTGTTATGCTATTGCTTAGTTAATGCGTGTTGAACCTTACACCCCGGTACAGCAAAAAAAATATCATCACGGGCATGACATACACCAAAATACCAGCGCCTAGCGCAAAATAAGGCTGTTGCCAAAACCATTGCACTCCTCCTGCAGTTTGCATTTGTGCATAGAACATGAATAAAGAGGTCCAATAGGCCAAAGCTGCCGTCAATACCCAAGACTTCACCCATAAAAATGATTTGATGTAATAAAATAAAAAATCGAAACGCGCCAGAGTCAAGACCAGACAAAGCATGATGGGGAAAAATACATATAAACAGAAATTACCTAAGCCCTGGGCATACGGATAACTTCTTAATAAGGCATGCGCCGCCTGCCAAAACCAATCAGGTCGGGGTAAATGTTTATCATTCAAATCTTGTGCTTCCCTGCGCATTAAGGCATTGATAAAATCATCGTCCCGATCTGGAGTCTTGGATGGACTCGGTGAATACGCTTGATCAAGCATCGTCTTAGCTTGATGCCAGAAAAAATTAGACGGCACGTTAATATTTGTTTTTATATCCGCTTTTAAAACATCCC
The DNA here is from genome assembly GCA_964492215.1 of uncultured Planctomycetales bacterium. GTDB lineage: Bacteria > Omnitrophota > Gorgyraeia > Zapsychrales > Fredricksoniimonadaceae > CAYNTZ01. Next base: position 1,029 of record CAZBJT010000248.1, read on the forward strand.
ACTCCTGTTTAACATTGCTGGAATAATTATTTGTGATCTGTTCATCGCACGCCCCATACATTGATAGATTGGAGAGATTAGATGTCGTATTTCTAAGGAGCATCAATGCAGGTAAATAATGCACATACACAAAATCCTGCGCCCTCGCCTTTAAAGAGAAATCTTGAATGCCTTCCCTCATTTGTGTATGTAAATCCAACGCCATACCCTGAATGCCAAAGGGATATTTTAAATACTGTGCATAATCAGGCATGAGTTGACTTAAAGCAGCAATGCTTCCTATACTAAAAGAATCCATGACCTGACCGATAAAAGTTAAAAGCACAGGCATGGCCTGTGCTTTTGTTTGAGCGGATTTGAGCTGCTGCGCATTTAATAAAGGTTTAGTGTCATCTGTTTGGGCATACACTTCCCAACTGCTTTTAATATTGCCTTCTTGCCTAGCCGGCGTTGTTATTAGCACCAAGCAAACCACAAAAATAGCCGCATGCATCAACAATTGCCGATAATTGGTACTTTGTGTGCAACGCCAAACATTGAATAAAAAACCCACAATAAAGGCCAAGAAGCCAATATGACTTTGACGAAATAAAAAGTCCATCAATGCCTGGCTCAAATCTAGACCAAGAGCTGAAAGCGCTGCATCTTGTGGAGTAATGACGTAAATATCCATGGCAAACATTTCTTTTGATCGGGGGAATTAATAAATTGTAAAACTGGGGGAATTTGTAATACTTAAGATTCACACAAGGGTTTAGGGTTTCCTTGATGAAACATCCTTAGGGGGCCAAGGATGCTTTGTGAATCTGTTATGATGTTAACAATATTTGATTTTTTGTCAACAATTATTTTTGACTATTTAACAATTCACTATTTTGCTGAACATATTGCTGCAGGTCATGGATGCGGGCTTGACGGAAAAGGATGGTGTAATAAGTTAAAAGCCCGACGCACATCAACACAACAATCACACCTTGCCAGGAAAATTTTCTGCTCATCATGCCCTCACATTTGCTAGGACCAGCTGTTTTAAACACTCAATCCAAGTTGGCTGCACATTGAGGCTTTCGACTAATTGCCAGCGCTGGCCGCCTTTTTCTTGGAAGAGTTTTTTGTACTCCATACCTATTTCTATTGTTGTCTCCAGGCAATCGGCCACAAAAGAGGGGGAAAAGACCAAGACATCCTTAACACCTTGGGCCGGCAACCCTGCAATAATTTCATCTGTATAGGGCTTAATCCATGGCGTCTTGCCCAGGCGGGACTGGAAGCACACCGTATAGGCCCCTTCCTTAATACCCAGCTCTTTAACCAGAAGCCGGGTGGTTTCAAAGCATTGGGCCCTGTAGCAGAATTGGTTCTTAGCGTGATAGACCGAACAGCAATCCCCCAGGCGGCAATATTTACCACATGAGGCTTTTAGAATTTGATGTTCAGGCAGGCCATGATAGGAAAAAAGATAATGGTCGTAGTTGGCCTCTTTCATGTATTTCCGGCCTAACTCTACAAAAGATTTGATAAAAAGCGGGTGGTCCAAAAATTGGCTGATGATCTTGATTGTCGGAATGACTTCCCACCCTTTAAGCTCTTCCATCACTTTTTCAATGGTTGATCCCGTCGAGGCTGAGGCATACTGAGGATATAAAGGGATAACGATCAATTCCCCTATCCCCTTGCCTTTGAATTTATCCAAGGCCGTGCGTATACTTGGCGATTGATAACGCATGGCTAATTCGACCTGAAAATCAGGGCCTAACGCTTGCTGCAATAAGATCGTTGATTGCTCGCCGTAAACTTTTAAGGGCGAGCCTTGCTTGGTCCAAAGCTCATGATAGCCTTTTGCAGATTGCGGGGCCCTGAAAGGTGCGATGATCAAATTGATCAATAACCAGCGCCGCCACCAAGGAATGTCGATGACGCGGCCGTCCATGAGGAATTCACGCAAATACTTGCGCACATCCACAACAAATGGGCTGTCCGGGGTGCCCAAATTAATGATTAAAACGCCTATCTTGGTCTTTGACATGAAAGTTATTATACGGCATCAACAAGGTTTTTTCGAGGAAAGTTACCGTTTCTTTTA
>CAZBJT010000249.1:0-3100 GCA_964492215.1 uncultured Planctomycetales bacterium
TTGGTCAATGACCCACATGCCGTCGGGGGAGAGATTAACGTGCCGCCCCAAGCCCAAGAGTTAACAGGGCCAATCCCGGAGTTAAAGGTCACGGCATTTGATTTAAATGTCATCCAGATCAAGACGGCATTCTCAAGTAAGAAATTCCTGGTTTACAATGATAGTTATCACCCTGGCTGGCAGGCTTTTATCGACGGTAAGAAAGTTGTATTAGAAAGAGCTAACTGGGCGTTTAAAGGTTTATGGGTTGAGCCGGGTGAGCACATCATTGATTTAAGGTTTTATTCGGTATGGAGGCAGTTCTTTTTTATGCTGCTTTCCTGGGTTTTCTTCATATGGTTCATGGTCATACTTGTCCTGGCGAGAAAAGCGCAGGTGCGGGCATGATTCTAAAATTAAAGTCCCTATTATCCCGTACGTATGTGCTGTATATCCTTATCGCTGTGCTTTTGTTTTTGTTCTTTAGTTTAAAGCAGGCCAAGACCCAGCGTGTGTACGAGCTGTTGCAATACCATGCCTCCTGGATGCAATACTTTACAGGAGAAGAGGTAAGCGGTGATGTTAAGATCGACAAGCCCAAGGTCCGTGCAGGCTTAAGGTATTATAGGCTGATCGGCGATGTTTTTCCCGACCGGGTACGTGCCTTTGAAATGCAGGGGCTTTGTTATGTGCTCTTAGGCGATGACCGCCGGGCCATTCAATCTTTTACAGAATTACTTAAGCAAAGGCCGCATTTCTTCTGGGTTGAATTTGAAAAGGGCATGGCCTTATACCGTTTGGGGCAATGGGATGAAGCTTTAAAAATATTTCAGGGCATTGCTTCGCATTCTGACACCGAGTTGGTTAAGGCGGCTATTTTGCCCAGTTTGCGGTACTTGCCGCCAGAACAACAAAATGCCATGATGGTGCCATTGGTCCAGTTTGTGTATAAAATTAAAGAGTATGACCGGCGCATGATTGCACTTTGCCTATCCAACCATCCGGCGGTCAACCATTCATTGGCTGGCATTCACCCATGGGTGATTTTTCTTCCATCCGCCACCCAGCCTTTCAATGATTAGAAAACTTGCAAAACATGTCGATTAGATATAAAATCACCGCTTACCTATGTTAAAGACCCAAACAACAGCGCAGGCGCTTTTTGAGAAACTTAAGCACATTAGGGTGGGCGGCAATGTGTGCCAATATTCGTTGCGTAAATGCGAGGAATTAGTCCCCATCATCAATGAGATCAATGAGCTTAAGGAAGAGAAGAATGCTGTTATTCTGACCCATTCGTATATCAGCCCTGAAATTGTCTATGGGGTGAGCGACTTCGTCGGTGATTCGTATAAGCTTTCCAAAGACGCGTTAACCACAACCGCCAAGACCATTGTGTTTGTGGCCGTGCGTTTCATGGGGGAGACAGCCAAGATCTTGAACCCTGAAAAAGAAGTATTGGTCCCAGCCACCTTAGATGGCTGTACATTAGCTGATTCCATCACAGCCGCCCAGGTCAGGGCCTTGCGCAAACAATACCATGATTATACTTTTGTTTGCTATGTTAATACCACGGCGGAAGTCAAAGCCGAATGCGATGTTTGTGTCACCTCGGCGAATGTGTACACCATTGTTGCCAATATCCCCAACGATAAGATTTATTTCCTGCCGGATAAATACATGGGTGAGAATTTAAGCAATCATTTCAAGCGCCGCGGATTAAACAAAGACATTAAGTATTTCGACGGGGTTTGTTATGTGCATGAGGAATATGACATTGAAGACATTTTAAAGATCCGCCTGGAATACCCGGAAGCCAAGATTGTCAGCCATCCGGAGTGCAACAGTGTGGTGGTTGATAATTCCGATTTTGTCGGATCAACCGAACAAATGCTGCAGTTTATGCGTACGACCAAGTCACAAGAATTTTTAATGCTGACTGAATGCGGCTTATCCAGCCGTTTGCAGGTGGAATTTCCGGAGAAGAAATTGGTTGGCAGCTGCACCATGTGCAAGTACATGAAGTCCAATAACCTGGAAAATATCCTGCGTGTGTTAAAGAACCCGTCGGACGCCGACCGGGTCATCTTTAGTGAAGACATACGCCTGCGCGCCTTAAAATCCCTTGAGGCGATGTTTTTTTACAATAAATAATCCATGAGCGAGACATACGTCGAAACGCAATATTTCACATTTGGCCAGCCGCCTAATGAATTGGTTTTAAAAAGCGGCGTCAAATTTGGGCCGATCACCATGGCCTATGAAACTTACGGCAAATTAAACGCCGATAAGAGCAATGCCATTTTGATTTTTCATGCCTTGACCGGAGACGCCCACGCCGCCGGCTGGCATAAAGATGCCAAGAACCCCGGTTGGTGGGACCCGATGATCGGTCCAGGTCGCGCTTTTGATACGGATAAATATTTTGTCATTTGCGCTAACGTCATCGGCGGCTGCAAAGGTTCAACCGGCCCGTCCTCAATCAATCCTGCCACCGGCAAACCCTATGGGTTAAGTTTCCCGGTCATTACCGTCGAAGACATGGTGGTGGCCCAGAAATATCTGATTGATCATTTAGGCATTAAAGTCTTGTTATGTGCGGCCGGCGGGTCCATGGGCGGTTTGATGGCTTTGGAGTGGTCGATACGTTTTCCCGATGCCTTGAAGTCAGCCATTTTGATCGCCACCAATTATAAGCACACCGCCCAGCAAATCGCTTTGCATGAGGTCGCACGCCAGGCCATCATGGCTGACCCGAATTGGAACAAGGGTGATTATTACGGCAAAGAATTGCCGGGCCAGGGCATGGCGGTCTCCCGCATGATCGGGCACATCACTTACATGAGCGAGCGCTCCATGGAGGAGAAGTTCGGCCGCAAATTGCAGGGTAAAGAAAAGCTCGGCTATGATTTCTCTCATGACTTTGAGGTGGAAAATTATTTACGCTACCGCGGTGCCAGCTTTGTGCAGCGCTTTGATGCCAATAGTTATTTGTATTTATCAAAGGCATTGGATTATTTTGATTTGGCTGAAGAAGAGGATTTGCAAAAAGTCTTTAAGGCCTTGCGTTCCAAATGCCTGATTATTACATTCACATCGGACTGGCTGTACCCCTCATATC
>CAZBJT010000250.1:0-3089 GCA_964492215.1 uncultured Planctomycetales bacterium
CTTAAATGATAAACAGCACGGGCGGTCACCACCCCTTCAGCCACGGCATGCATGCTGGATGTAATCGACTTAATCGACTTTCCCTGGCCCAAGGCCTCACCCACCGTACGGTTGCGGCTGCTGGGGCTAAAGCAAGTTGTAGCCAGATCACCTAAACCGGCCAGGCCATAAAATGTCTCGCGCTTCCCGCCTAAAGCAATGCCTAAACGGGTGATCTCAGCTAAGCCGCGGGTCAAAATGGCAGCTTTGGCATTGGTGCCCAACTTTAATCCATCACATACCCCACATGCAATAGCAATGACATTTTTAATACTGCCGCCGATTTCCACACCGGATATGTCTGTATTGGTGTAAATACGAAATGAGGCGGAATTAAACACGCCCTGTATTTGTTTGGCTAAAACAGCGTTGCGGCAGGCCACCACAGCGGTAGTTGCCACACCAGCTGCCACTTCACCGGCAATGGTTGGACCGGACAGAACCGCAAACTTAATGCCCGGCAAATGTTCGGTAATGATCACGGACATGCGCTTAAACGACACCGGATGTATGCCCTTGACCACACTGACCACTGTCTTACCCTTATAGGCGGTTTTCTGGATCAAAGACAATGTGCTCATTAAATATTCGGACGGTGTGGCTAGAACGATTAGATCACCAAAGGCAATCGCTTCTTTAATATCTGCGGTAAAACGCACTGAGGCGGGAATCTTATGGCCGGGTAAGAAACGTTTATTCTCACGAGCCTTGGCTACCTGGGCTATATGGTCCCCAAAAGCCCCCCACAGGGTCACTTGATAGCCTTTGCGGGCCAAATGAATGGCCAATGTCGTACCCCATCCCCCATCACCAATAACGGCAATCTTCTTAACCATATGAACTTCTCCTTAAGACGCTTTCAATACAACCTGATACAAAGCAAAAACTTCATTTTGGTACATTTTCTTGAGGATCGGATTATCGGACTTGGGTTCATAATAATTCATAAACACCACATAATCCACTCTATATTTCAAAATAGCCGTGAGTAAAGCCTTGTCTATCGGTTCATGCGTGATCATCCTGAATGCTTCAATATCTTGGATGCGCTTATGCCATTCCACGGCGGCGCCGTAATCAAAACCAATAATCCCGCAATCACGGGTACAAACCAACACCTTACGTTCCGAACGGATGCGAAAGCCACCCATGTCTGTGTCATAGGGTGTCAGGATAAAAGCATCTTTTGGGGTATGTTCACGCGCATAATTCTGCATATCTTCCCAGTTGCGCTGCATTTGCCAAAAGCCCCCGCCATGCGCCCTCATTTGCAAATAATTATAATGATAGAAGCAAAAACTGATGAACATGGCCGCAATGGGCAAGATCAATAATAAAGGCCTTAAATAACGCTGATAAGCTTTAAGCCATACCCAGCCAAGTGAAATCAAACCCATCCCTAAAAAGACATATTTGAATTTGTCCCACAGCAGCGGGACATAGGCATTGGTCTTTAAATTCATGGTCATGGCATACGCCATAGCACCCACCGCAAAAATAGCTGTTAGAAAAACAATAGTCTTTTGTTTTCCCTGAGGCGAAGATAAATACCATTGAAAAAGCATCACGATAGAAACCACACTAACACCCCATAGCCCCGCAATATCTAAAGCCCCGGCGGTGATGCATAATAAAACCGCACTTAAAGCCACCCATATTTTCTGTTCTTGGACCTGCTTGGCAGCCCAGATAAAGGTATAACCCATCAGCCAAAACCGCACAAATTGCTCTACCCTCACCAAATTCAAATCAAGGATAAAACGGCTGGGATGCACATAATGAAAATAATATGAAACCACAATCAATAACCAGGACACGCCCACCAACGCATGCAATTTCTTGTCCCGGCGCACTAATGGATTAAAAACCACATGAAAAATATATAAGGACGTTAAGAAAATGTAAGGCATCAATTTCTCAAACAACAGGCGCCAGTCATTCAAGACGGTTGCCAAAGGTGTTTCCTGAAACAGGAAATTCTGCGGGCACGACAATAAATACAGCGGTATCCATTCACTCATGGGTGGCGGTGTACCGCTGACTTTGTCTGCAATAGAGCGTGGTATCTGCCACAATAAGAACGGCAATGCGGCTAGTGTAAAGGTCAATCCCGTTTTAATCACCATGGACCAACGCTTGGGATGGAACAACACTAAAAAGGCCAGCATGTAAAGCATGGGGAATAAATTATAGATGGCATGAATATTAGCCCCTAATCCAAGAATAAATGCTGCCAGGACATAACGCTCACGGTAAAAATAATAAATACCCGGAAACATGAAAACATAGCTCAATTCCTGATGGGAAAATGTGCGGTAAAGGAATTCCTCAGTGCGGCCTAACAGAAAGAAAGCAGCCGTGGCGGCAAAAGCTGCAAAACGGCTGCCGGAAATCAATTCCCATAGGCGAAACACCCAAAAAAACATGGCATAACGGGCCAATAAAAATAAGATCAAATACGCAGCCGGGATTTGATTAACGCGGATGAATTTGGCTAAAACAGGATAAAGGTAGGAAGTAAAATTACGGCTTAGGCTTTCGACATAATAATCCCCCTTATAAAGGGAAGGATCAATCAAATGCTTTAAGGTAGGAATTTCTAAGTGCTGGTCATCCCAGCCGTAGACATAGCTATTGGTGATTAAATAGGCAGCAAGGAAACAGAGTGCAATAAAAAAATCATTGCGGAATATTTTCATCGCCAAATAAAGATCTCACGCCAGATTTCAAACATATAGGCCGCTCCCCACTTAAGCACCTGCAGCTTGCGCTCCCCGCCTTCACGGGCAGGTTCATCACCGGGGATATCACAAACTTGTAAACGGCGCTTGGCGGCGCGTATCGATAATAACGGCTCCCAACTAATCTTGGTCTTAAATAATTTCTCTTCAAAGGTGTAACTGGCATCTTTATCCAGGTCTAAATCGTAAATCAATTTCTTGTGATAGGCGCGGTAAATGACCATGGCGTCCGTATACTTGGCCCCATGCAATACATTGATGCAAGCGGTGAATAACCAATTACCGAAAGATGTCACGGCATCGTCATCA
>CAZBJT010000251.1:0-3054 GCA_964492215.1 uncultured Planctomycetales bacterium
CCTTTTCACCGACGGGTTTAGGCAAATGGGTAAAAAAATCTAAGTTGACCGAGGCCAGCCCATTGACCACCAAATGCCCCAAGATTAAAAACAAAACCAGCAGCACAATACCGGCACAAGCCGCCAATATATAGGTGGCAATTTTATCCATGAAACCGCGGCGGGCCCGGGTGCGGATAAAAGCATCATGCACATGGGCTTTTAAGGACATATTAATTCCCCTTCCCCACGTTCTTCGGCACTGATTCACTCACCGACCATATCAATAACCTGGCCAATGCATTCACAACGACTGCCACAACCAATAACACTAAAGCCACCTCGATCAAGGCGGATAAATACAATTTCGACGTAGCTTCAGAAAATTCATTGGCCAGGACACTGGCCATGGTATAACCGGGAGAAAACAAGGAGGGCGAAATGATCACATTATTGCCGATGACCATGGTAACCGCCATAGTCTCTCCGATAGCACGGCCGATGGCCAAAATCACCGCCCCTAAAATACCGATCTTCCCATAACTTAAAATAATATTTTGAATGGCTTCCCAGCGGGTGGCGCCCAAGGCATAGGCAGCCTCTTTGTATACCGGCGGCACGGCTAAAATAACTTCGCGCGTGACGGAAATGATAAAAGGAATAATGATGATAGCTAAAATGATGCTGGCTGCTAAAAAACCCACCCCGTAATTAGGGCCTTGAAAAAAAGGCATAAAGCCGAGGGTTTTGCTTAAAAAAGGCTGCAAGCTGGAACGCATGAATGGCACCAACACGAAAATACCCCATAACCCGTAAATAACGCTGGGGATGGCGGCCAATAGGTCAACGGTGATTGATATCATTTTCCCCACTTTAGGCGGGGCATATTCAGCTAAATAAACCGCAGCTCCGATACCGATAGGCACGGCCAATAATAAAGCCACGATCGTCGTGACACAGGTGCCGAATATAAAAGGCAAAGCACCGAAATGCTCCATGACCGGGTCCCATTGACTGGTGGCCAGGAAATGAAAACCAAACTTTTGGATGGATAACCAGGAAGCCGCGACCAATTGCCAGAAAATACCGACAAAGATAAGCAGGATCAGGCAAGGAAAAACGCTTAAGGCCCTTTTAAAAACAATATCAATATTATCGTAACGTGCCATAGCCTTTATATCACAAGAGAAACATGCTTAAAAAAGGGGACACGTAGCGAGTACATGTCCCCTTTTTTGCTAAGTGCAAAGTATTATAGTATTAATATTTTACTTGTTCCAGCTTCTTTTGAATCATTTCCACTACATTGGCCGGAAGCGGCGCATAATCGAGGTCTGTGACATATTTTTGACCGTCGGTAATGGCCCATTTGATAAAATTCACAATAGCCTCACCTTTGACATGGTCATCCATGTCCTTATAGATCAATAACCAGGTAAAACTGGCAATCGGGTAAGCCTGAGGATTAGGGCTATTAACGATAGACACCCTGAAATCAGGAGCAATAGTGATACCATCAGCCGCCTTGGACGTACTTTCAAGAGTAGGCTCGATAAAGCTGCCGCTTTGATTCTTAATATAAGCATAGGTCAATCCATTATGCTTAGCATAGGCCAATTCCACATAACCGATACTGCCCGGGGTTTGCTTGACCATGCCGCTGACCCCTTCATTACCTTTGCCGCCCAAACCAATGGGCCAGTTGACAGAGGTGCCCTTGCCCACTTTATTTTTCCACGCCGGGCTGACAGAGCTTAAATAATCGACGAAGATATACGTGGTACCGCTGCCATCAGAACGATGCACCACCACGATCGACTGATCAGGTAATGTAACGCCCGGGTTATCGGCAACAATCCGCGCATCATTCCATTGGGTAACTTTCCCTAAGAAAATATCGGCAATCACATCACCTGATAATTTCAGGCCCTGGGCTATGCCCGGCACATTATACGCCACCACATCCGCACCCATGACGGTGGGGATATGATAAAGACGTCCCGGGGCTTCATTCATCTGGTCCTGGCTCATCGGGCCATCAGAAGCACCAAAATCAACCGTCTTGGCCGTGATCTGCTTGATGCCGCCGCCGGAACCGATGCTTTGGTAATTGAATTGCACCGCGGTATTGATCTTGGAATATTCATCAAACCATTTGGAATAGATCGGGTATGGGAATGTGGCGCCGGCGCCATTGATAAGTACCGGTGCAGCGGCTAAAGCCAGCGAAGCAACCATCCCAAGGGTAATTAAAACAGCGACAATGCGTTTTAACATATGGACTTTCTCCTGTTTATGCTATTGCATATGCAATAACGTGCATGCCGCAGAGAGCGGCAGGCCTTTGTAGTTTAGAATTTCCAATTGATATCGTACTGGATCACATGCTCGGGCGCCTTGGCTATACCTGAACCGATGCGGCGGGCATGATAATAATCGACCACGAACGACATGTTCTTAGCTAAACCGACTTCTAAAATACCTTCGGTACCGGCTACACCGGTGTTGCCGCTGTAGAAATCAGAGTCCGGAAGAATATCCAACCACGCGTCTTTCTCTAATACTTTATATGCTGCAGTGGCTTTCCAGGTGCCGAACCCGCTGATTTTGGAATTCCCTACATACGCGCCGCTCATCCAAGCCACATTTGACTTCTCGGCATTGGGATTTTCCGTATATTCTCCAAACAAACCGATGCGCGGGATATAAATAGGTAATGCTTCACCGAACGGATCGTTGAAACCGATCTCGGCAGAACCCATAGGTGCGCTATAATCATACTTAAGCGCCGTAGGCCCTTCACCTTGGGAGGCAATCGGAGCACTATTTCCTAATGTATTATTCTTATTCCCGCCGTTAAAACCGGTCTTAATATTGCCGTAACCAGTATACGTAAAAACACCTTTGGCGTCTATTTTATCATTGGGTTTATAAAGCGCCCCGGCTTGACCCACATACATAAACGGATCGCTGCTGCTGGGGTTAAACTCATTTAAGGCGAACATGGCGCCCATGCCAAATAAACTGATTTCAGGAGTCAATTGATGCTTGTACTGAACAGCACCGCCTTCAGGG
>CAZBJT010000252.1:0-3054 GCA_964492215.1 uncultured Planctomycetales bacterium
GCCTTCTTTTTTAATATCTGCCGGCGAGAGGTTGATGGTGATGCGTTCATAAGGAAAGTTAAAGCCATTATTGCCAAGCGCCGAACGCACCCGCTCGCGGCTTTCTTTGACGGCATTGTCCGGCAGGCCTACCACCGTGACAAAGGGCATGCCGGGGCTGATATCGGTTTCAATGACAATGGGGTAGGCTTCCAGCCCTAAAAGGCCGAATGTAACGATTTTAGCAAGCATGGGGCTTCCTAAGAGGTATTAATGGGGGAGGTTGATTTTAAGGATCGATGCCTGACTTTCGGGGGGACGAAAGTTTGATTCCAGCCCTTGATGGGGGTTCAAGGGTTTGTCTTGCTTTTTTGAGAAGCAATAATATAATAGACCCAAGCAAAGTAACATAAACTTCCAAACTTGTCAATATTCCCCAAGGGTAGACACTGTGCAACATTCATTTTTTCCGGAAGTTCTGCATAACCGGATCTTTTTGGTGACGTTAGGCGTTTGGTTTTTAGCCCAGGCGACTAAGGTTTTAGTGGGTTTTTTTCAGGAAAAGCGTTTTAATTTCCGCTGGTTGATCGGCACCGGAGGCATGCCGTCCAGTCATGCGGCCGGCGTTTCATCGTTGGCTACCACCATCGGCATAGAGAAGGGTTTTGATTCAGTGATTTTTGCTTTGGCCGCCTGCTTTGCATTGGTGACCATGTTTGATGCCCAGGGTGTACGCCGGGCCACGGGTCAGCAGGCCACCATCCTCAATAAAATGATGGATGACATGTATTGGAAAGGCCAGATCGAAGAGAAACGCTTAAAGGAATTAGTAGGCCATACACCCATTCAGGTATTAGCCGGGTTTGCTTTTGGCGTATTATGCGCCATACTTTTATACTAAGTTCAGGAGAGACGTATGAATCAACGTGTCATTCTTATTATTATAGGAGCAGTACTTGTTCTAGGTGGTGCCGGTTTTGTTTTGGCCCGCGGGCATCAATCATCGGCGGCGGCTAAAGAAAACACGCAAGTGACCGCATCGGTCAATCAATTACTCGAGGAAGCGTCCAAGGCCGAAGCCGATGGCAATAAGCTTAAAGCCAAAGAAGCATATGCCAAGATCGTCGCTGATTACCCCGATTATGAAAAGATCGACGCTATTCAGGACACTTTAGGCAAATTAAATATTACCCTTATCACTTCTAACGCAGCTACACCCCAGACAGTTATGCATGAGGTAGTTCCCGGTGATTCATTAGGCAAGCTGTCCCATCAATACAACACCACCAAAGAATTGATCAAGAAGAGTAATAACTTGAAGAGCGATGTCATCCGGGTGGGGCAAAAACTCAGGATATGGACCGCACCGTTTAATATCTTCGTCGACAAATCACAGAATATCCAGATTTTAAAAAGCGGTGAAGAGATCATCAAAATTTATCATGCCTCAACTGGCGTGAATAATTCAACTCCCGTCGGCACTTATAAGATCGCCACCAAAATAGAGAAGCCTGTCTGGTTTAAGTCCGGCGGTCAGCCCATACCGGCGGAGAGCCCGGAGAATGAATTAGGCAGCCGCTGGATGGGTTTTGATACAGACCCGCATTACGGCATTCACGGCACCATTAAGCCAGACCAAATCGGCCAGCAGGTGACGTCCGGTTGTGTGCGTTTGGTCAATAATGAAGTGGAAGAATTATTTGATATTGTCCCTGTCGGCACTCAGGTAGTTATTCAGGATTAAACATATGGCCACCTTAGATTTTGAAAAACCGATCACGGAATTGGAACATAAGATCAATGACCTGCGCCAAATGGGTTCTAAGCGTGTGACGCTCGAGCCTGAGATCAAGCGCCTGGAAGCTAAACTGGATAAATTAAAGCAGGATATTTATGCCAATTTAACACCTTGGCAGCGGGTACAGATCGCCCGTCATCCTAAGCGTCCTTTTACGCTCGATTATATCCATATGATGACGGAAGAATTTTTGGAGTTGCACGGGGACCGTTTGTTTGCCGATGACCAGGCGATTATTGGCGGTTTTGCCAAGATCGACGGTGTGAAGGTCATGGTCATGGGCCATCAAAAGGGCCGTGACGTCAAAGAAAATGTGTTGCGCAACTTTGGTTGTGCGCACCCTGAAGGTTACCGTAAAGCCATGCGTTTAATGCGGATGGCTGCTAAATTCCATGTGCCGGTTGTTTGTTTGATTGACACGCCGGGTGCTTACCCTGGGATCGGCGCTGAAGAGCGTGGCCAGGCCCAGGCCATTGCCGAGAATTTGCGCGACATGGCAGGCATCAAAACCCCGGTCATTGCCGTCATCATCGGCGAGGGCGGCAGCGGTGGTGCTTTAGGTATCGGTGTGGCCGATAAAGTATTGATCTTGCAGCATGCCTATTATTCCGTCATCTCGCCGGAGGGCTGCGCATCCATCTTGTGGCGTTCGGCGCTTAAGGCCCCCTTGGCGGCCGAAGCCCTGAAAATGCACGGCGAAGATTTAGAGAAGTTCGGTATTGTCGATGAAATCATCCCCGAGCCTGAAGGCGGGGCGCATCGCGGGGCGGAAGAAGTGGCCGCTAATCTGAAAACAGCTTTGTTGAAACACTTAAAGAAATTAACAGCCTTAAGCACGGAAGACTTGCTGGAGAAGCGTTACACCAAATACCGCAGCATCGGTGAATTCATCGAGAGCAAATGAGCATCCCCCTTCAAGATATCCGCAACCTGTCTTATGAAGAGTTAGCTGAACATCTTCAACAGATCGGCGAGAAACCTTTCCGCGCCACCCAAATTTTCGAATGGATTTATCAGAAAAATGCCTGGGGTTTCGACGACATGAAGAATTTGTCGAAAGAGCTGCGGGAGGATTTAAAGAAAAACTTTGAGCTAAAGCCCAATGACATTGCCCAAAAGGTGGTGTCTGAAGACAGTACGACTAAATTTCTGTTTGATCTTTTCGACCATGAGAAAATCGAAAGCGTTTTAATCCCAACCGCCACACGCACGACCGCGTGCATTTCAACCCAGGCCGGCTGTAAGTTTGGCTGCAAATTTTGTGCCAGCGGTATCGG
>CAZBJT010000253.1:0-3052 GCA_964492215.1 uncultured Planctomycetales bacterium
TTGAATGCGAATGAAACCATGCAAATAATCCAGCCTACCACTTCCAGTATATATTTTAATACCGTCGTTGGTGGTAATCCGTCGAATATTCTCGGTAATTTGAATGCCAATGGCAAAGTGTTCCTAATTAATGAAAGCGGTATCCTTTTTGCACCGGGTTCACACGTCAATGTGGGCGGGCTTATTGCGTCAACTTTAGGGATGACCGATGTCGATTTTCTAAACAGCAAATATAGTTTTAGGGGTGCCAGCGGGTTTGCTAATGTGACCAATCAAGGGACAATCAAGATTAATGCCCCGGGCGGTTATGCGGCCCTTTTAGGTTCTACGGTCATGAATACAGGGACGATTACGACCACAACCGGCACCGTGGCTTTAGCCACCGGCAATGAAATCACTGTAAATCTAGATGCAGCCGGGGCCATTTCTGCGGTAGTTGTTGATAAAGCATTAGATAAAAATCCTTCCGGCAGTCCGGATGCTATTGCTAATTCAGGGCATATTACTGACAATGGCGGGACAATTATCCTGACGGGCAAGTCCCTTAAAGGTCTTTTCACAAATATCATTAATAATTACGGCATCATCGAAGCCAATGCTTTGTCTTCTCGTGATGGCTCGGTTGAATTGACGGCTGATGGCACACAGATCACTGACACAGGGGCTGTTTTGGCAACCAATGTGCATGCCAAGGTCGTGGGTGCAGATTTTAACAACCAGGGCACAGTGCAGGCGCGCGATTCTATTACGGTGGTAGCTGACGGTGATATTAATTTACCCGGCGGCAGTCTTTGGGTGAACACTCCAAGCGGACATATCAGCTTAGATGGCCAGAGTGTTAAAATCGGCGGTGTGGTTACAGCTAGTGGTGGAGATGTGAGCGTTAAAGCCCGCGACCAAATATCCAATTTATGGGGACCTAATGCGGTCAATATCATCGGCAAGAATGTTGATCTCTCAGCCGTGAACGGCATTGGTAATGCGGTTTCTCTTAATATGGACGTTGCTAATTTGAATGCGGTTAATTCCAATAGCGGGGTAATCAATGTTTTAAGCACCAGCAGTTTTAATGCCAACTCGGTTGTGAATAATGGTGGCGCTCTTGGCAATAATGTTATTTTGAAGACGACGGCCGGGAGTGTCAGGGATATAGAGGTCGGTAAGGTCACGGCCAAAGGTTTGGGTAATGTAACGATAGATGCCGCAGGCAGCATTACGGATAATAACGCCGATAGCATGGTTGCCGCAAACAAAGTAAGCCTCACGGCCGACAATGCCATTGGTTCCAGTAACAACCGCATCAACACGAATACTACCGATATTACTGCGCTAACTAAGAATGCCGGGAGTATTTATCTTAACCAGGCTACGGCTGTTACGTTAAGCAATGTGCATGCCAATAATGGTTTGGTGGATATTACCGCAGGCGGGAAAATCAATGCAGCCAATGTTACAACCAGCGGTAATGCCGCTGATTCAATTACCTTAAAGACCACATCAGGCGATATTGATGTCAGGTCTGTCAATGCGGCCGGAGGACTGGGTGATGTCAATATCATCTCGGCCGCCAGGATTACGGGTAATAATGGCGATAATTTAATCACCGCAAATAATTTTAATTTTACAGCCGGCAATGTGGTTGGAAGTGCGGCTGGGGTTAATTTACAGATCACCGGCGGTCATGTGGTGTTAAACATTCAGAATTTAAGCAATAGTGCGACTTACAATGTGTATAAGCGTACGACATTAAGCGATCCTTGGCAATTGGTCGCGTCTAATTATGCCGCCTCAGGTACAGCTACAACCCAATGGACTGATCCGGCCGCTTTAGGTGCCAGCAGCTTCTATAAGGTAGAGATTTCCACCACAGAGGGTGGGGTCGGCACCAGTGCCAATCGTATCAATACGAATGTTAATGCCATTAATGGTTTATCCAAAGCAGGCCCTGGCGATATTTATTTGAACCAGGCAGCCAAGGCAGTGACTTTAACCAATCTGCATAATGATAACGGTGTGATTGACGTTGTTGCCGGCGGAAAGATCAATGCCGCCAACGTTTCAACCACGGGCGGTTCAGCAGATTCAATCACGTTGACAACCACGTCAGGTGACATCGATGTAAAAACGGTCAATGCTGCCGACGGGCTCGCTGATGTGAATTTGATTTCAGCAGCGGGCATTACGGGTAATGGTGGTGATAGCCTTATTACGGCGAACAATTTCAATTTTACGGCTGGTAATGTGGTTGGAACAGCGGCCGGAGTTAATTTACAGATTACCGGCGGTCATGTTGTTCTAAACATTCAAAACTTAACTAATAGCGCCACCTACAATGTGTACAAGCGTGCCACCTTAAGCGATCCTTGGCAGTTGGTTGCTTCTAACTATACCGCATCAGGTACGGCTACAACCCAATGGACTGATCCGGCGGCTTTAGGTGCGAGCAGCTTCTATAAAGTAGAGATTGCCACGGCCACAGCAACCAGTGTCGGTACCAGTGTTAATCGCATTAATACGAATGCTAATATTATTAATGGTTTATCCAAAGCAGGCACTGGGGATATTTATCTTAACCAAGCAGCCAAGGCAGTTACTTTAAGCAAGTTGCATAATGACAACGGTGTGATTGACGTTATTGCAGCCGGAAAGATCAATGCGTCCGATGTCTCGACCACCGGTGGCGCAGCCGATTCAATTAGCCTGAAGACCACCTCAGGCGATATAGATGTAAAGACGGTGACGGCAGCGGACGGATTAGCGGATGTGAATTTAAGTGCCGCAGCCAGCATCACCGGAAATAATGGCAATAATTTGGTCACAGCGAATAATTTTAATTTTACGGCCGGCAATGTGGTTGGTACGGCGGCCGGGGTTAATTTACAGATCGCCGGCGGTCATGTTGTTTTAAATATCCAAAACTTAAGTAATAGCGCTACCTATAATGTATACAAGCGCGTGACATTAAGTGATCCTTGGCAATTAGTGGCTGCTAATTATACAGCATCCAATGCAGCTACCACGCAATGGACTGATCCTGCTGCTTTAGGTGCGA
>CAZBJT010000254.1:0-3040 GCA_964492215.1 uncultured Planctomycetales bacterium
AGATTCGAACTCACGGTCCCTTGCGAGACAACGGTTTTCAAGACCGCCGCATTCGGCCACTCTGCCACCTCTCCAAAAGCCCGAACTTATTTTACATCAACAAACAATAGATGATAAACCTCTTGGTAATTATGCGTCGTATGATGGGCCAATGTTTTTATGAAGGTAATAAAAGAAAATTCCGGAATCACCCAGGCTAATAACAAAGCAATAATAAGGACATTAAGTACATAAACCACCCCAAAACCAAAGAAATATTGTGCCTTTAATGGGCTATTGTCCTCTTCGTGCATTTGACGGGCCGCCATGATCAAATGCAAAGCCAAACTAAAAGCAATGGCAAAAAGAAAATAATTTTGATAATTCTCAGCATTGCCGAATATGGTAAAAATCAGATCAGCAATGATAATAATTAATGTATAAACAGGAATAACATGCCCGGCAATACCGACGGCCGGCGCAAAGAAACTAAATACCTTAGCAATGATCTGCTGGCCAAACACATAGATCGCTTTAAAATCATAAAAGAACAAATTTAATACAATGTACGTGACCACCCCGCCTAAGACCCACGCCTCTTTGGCCACAGGCAAACCTAAAACATGCGTCTGTAAAGCCAGGGTACACGCAATGATCAACGGCAAAATCAATAAAAAGAAAAGGATCTTGATAAAAGCCAGGAAACCTTCTTTCAAAATAAACTCCTTTTCAAAAACACTTTAACGGTGTGTGATACGGCTTAATCCGCCCATGTAAGGACGCAAGGCTTCCGGGATGATCACATCCCCTTGAGGTGTCTGATAATTCTCCAGGATCGCAACCATGGTGCGCGGCAAAGCCACCCCGGAACCATTCAGCGTATGGACAAAACCCTTCTTTTTACCATCTTTACCCTTATAAGAAATATTCGCCCGACGGGCCTGAAAATCTTCAAAGTTAGAACAGGAAGACGCCTCCAGCCACTTATCGAGACCGGCGGCATACACTTCAATGTCATAGCATTTAGCTGCGGCAAAACTCAAATCGCCGGACGCCAATAATAATACCCGGTAGGGAATGCCTAAAATCTCAAAAACCTTACGGGCATTGCCTACTAAAGTTTCTAATTCATCATAAGAAGTTTCAGGACGGACAAATTTAACCAGCTCTACCTTATCAAACTGATGGACACGCACTAAACCCCGCGTGTCTTTCCCATAAGAACCCGCTTCCCGACGGAAACAAGCTGTGTATGCCGTGTAATACAGAGGCAGTTCTTCTTCGGTGAGCATCTCATCACGATGGATATTGGTCACCGGCACCTCAGCCGTGGGGATCAAATACAAGTCATCCGCCTGCACATGGTACATATCTTCTTTCATTTTAGGCAATTGCCCGGTGCCCGTCATGGATGCGGCATTGACCAACACCGGCGGGCACATTTCACGGTAACCATGTTGACTTGTATGCAGGTCCAACATGAAATTATACAAAGCCCGCTCAAGACGAGCACCCATGTCTTTATAAAGAATAAAATTCGAACCGCTCAGCTTAGTGCCGCGTTTAAAATCGATAATATCGAGGCTTTCAGCAATCTCAACATGCGTCTTGGGCTTGAAATCAAATTTAGGCAACTCTCCCCACTTGGAAATCTCTTTATTTAATTCAGGGCTGCCAACAGGAACGGAGGCGTGGGAAATATTGGGAATGCTGATAAGGATATTATAAATCTGCTCATCCAATACCTTGATTTGCGGCTCTAGTTCATCG
Organism: uncultured Planctomycetales bacterium; assembly: GCA_964492215.1. Lineage (GTDB taxonomy): Bacteria > Omnitrophota > Gorgyraeia > Zapsychrales > Fredricksoniimonadaceae > CAYNTZ01. The sequence goes on from CAZBJT010000254.1 coordinate 1,750, forward strand.
ATCTGGACGGCGATGGCCTTCATGGCTGCGATGGTTTCTTTAGGGTCTTTTTTCTCCCTGATCAAACCACCGATAGCATCATTGGCTGCATTCTTCTTGGCCTTTAATTCATCTACCTGAACCACCAAATGACGGCGTTTGACATCAATGGCCAGGAGGCTTTCTAAATCGACCGTGGCCCGTTTAGCTGCCAAAGCGGCCTTAACTTTATCCGTATTGTCGCGGATGAATTTTAAGTCCAACATATTAATTCCCGGATTTTCTATCTTTGAGGGTTAATTCGATTTGTTTCAGGAGATCTTTGGAAGAAATAGGCTTGGATAAATAGTTCTCCCCGCCCTGTTCATAACAATCAATGATGCTGTCAGGCGTATCCATGCTCGTGAGGAAAAGCACCGGAATATGCTGGGTATCGTAATGGTTCTTTAAAATCTTGCATAATTCCGGGCCTTTGGTGTCCGGTAAATTATAGTCAAGGATGATCAGCCCCGGCAAATGCTGTTTAGCCAGTTCCAGCCCGGTTTTGCCATCATACGCCTTAAGCGCCTGATAACCGCCGCGCTCAAGCGCCGCACAAGCCATACGCTGGTCAACTTCATTGTCCTCAATGACCAAAATAGTGATCATTTTGACATCGACCTTGGGCTTGAATATATTAAGCAAATTCTTCAAATTCATGTCGACATATTAGCCTAAAACAGCGGCGGGGTCAAATCAAAACGCAGGGATCTAATGATGATAGTCCAACCTGGCCAGGGTGCCTGCATAAGGCTGTGCAAATATTAACTGCCCTAATGTGTTGCTTATTTTTAAAAGCTGACCATGAACGGTCATTTGATAAGAAGTAATATTAACAAGCGTCGGTGATAAAAACTCTGAGGTTAAATCATTCATACTTACAGGCCATTGCCCGTGCTGAATTTGATAATTCCGACATGCCTGGGCAATGGCCTGTAAATCACATTGAGTACGCTGATGCTGAGCAACAACGATTGCGCCACCGGCCAAACGTATTAAAGTAAACGCCAGTGTAGCCATAATGGCTAATGAGAGCGCAAGCTCAACCAAGCTAATACCTTTGCGATTAATGGTTAAAATGTAGCTGTCCATGTTTTGCTGCCGGCATCATAAGCTGTTAAATTGGCGCTATTAGTAAAATACGTTGTCAATTTTGTTGCCTCCGTCGATGGAACAGCCGTCATTGCAATATCGACCCGCGTATTACTGCTCGCATTAGGAACTATTGTGTAATCGCCACCCCATGGATTGGCAGCGGTCCCGGTAAAAGAAT
>CAZBJT010000255.1:0-3039 GCA_964492215.1 uncultured Planctomycetales bacterium
TGCGTTCCGCGCTAATGTCTTACCACCCCAGGCACTAAATACTTACCACCTTCCGCGTTAATTGCTTACCAACAATCGCGCTAATTACTTACCACCCAAATCGAAGCGTAACGACGATTTAAGCTTGATTTTTAAGGCTTAAAAGAGCACCCTTGTTGTCTTTTAATAACAGACAACCAAAAGGGGCATTTATGCCAAAAAGACGGGAGTTAAGTATGCGCACTATACGTGAATTATTAAGACTGGCCTTAAGCAATGAAATCAGCGCCAGAGACATCGGCCGTAGTTTACGCATCAGTCATCCAACGGTTCAGAAATACGTTCAGGCAGTTCGTAATGCCGGACTCGATTGGGACAAAATCCAACAGATGGATGACCAGCAGCTGAAGGTTGTTCTTAAAGGCACACCTGGACGAAGAATAGACATTGACCGTCCCTTGCCTGATTTTGAATATATCCATCAGGAGTTAAAGAAGCCCGGGGTCACGATGTATTTATTGTGGCAAGAATATAAACAAGCCCACCCGAACGGATACAAAGACACTCAATTTAGAAAATATTACTACAAGTACGTTAAGAAAATAGATGTAACCCTACGTCAGCGTCACAAGTTTGGAGAAAGCACGTTTGTGGATTACGCGGGACAAACGGTTCCCATTTATGACCGCATTACCGGTGCAATCAGTGAAGCCCAGATTTTTGTGGCCGTCTTAGGCGGCAGCAATTACACCTATGCCGAGGCCACGGCGGATCAAAGCTTGCCGTCGTGGACAGGATCACATGTACGTAGCTTTGAATACTTTGGCGGTGTCACTGAACGGATCGTTCCGGATAATTTAAAATCGGGAGTTAATAAAGCCTGTCGGTATGAACCGGATATTAACCCCACCTATCGAGAGATGGCTGCATATTACGGGACAATTGTAATGCCGGCGCGTGCCAGAGAACCTCGGGATAAAGCCAAAGTTGAATCAGCGGTGTTGGTTGTTGAACGTTGGATATTAGCATCACTGCGTAACCGTAAATTCTTCAGCCTCGTTGAACTTAATGGTGCGATACGTGAATTACTGGTCATTCTTAATCAACGTAACTTTAAGAAACTCGAAGGAAATCGCCAATCAGTATTCTTAGCCTATGAAAAATCTGCACTAAAGCCATTGCCATCCTATCCCTGGGAATATGCGCAATGGAAGAAAGCCAAAGTAAATATCGATTATCACATTGAATTGCTAGGTCACTATTACAGTGTGCCTTACGTTTTAGTCCATGAAACCGTTGATGTGCGTTATACAAGCCGTACAGTTGAGATATTCCATGAGCATAAACGCGTAGCCAGCCATGCCAGAGATGATCGACGAGGATGGCCAAGCACTATTGATGAACATATGCCTAAGAATCACCAGGAATATATTGGTGTCACACCGTCTAAACTTATTGAGCAAGCCAAAGGCATTGGTGTAAAAGCTGGAGAGTTGATTGAATACATACTTCATGACCGTAAATACCCGCCACAAGGGTATCGTTCGTGTTTAGGAATTATCCGTCTAGCTAAAAGTTATTCAAATGCACGGCTGGATGCTGCTTGTGGCCGCGCGTTGTCCATTGGTGGACATTCGTATACGAGTGTGGCAGCCATCTTAAAATCGGGATTAGACCAACAGCCGATCAAAGACACGGGTCAACAATTAACCATTGAACATGAAAATATTCGCGGGGGCGGATATTTTAATAACCAAACCAGTCACAACTAGGAGGTGATGAATGTTATCAATGCCAACAGAAGACAAGTTGCGATCATTAAAGTTGTATGGAATGTTAAAAGGATTCAGGGAGCAGCGAGATCAAGAGAATGTTAGTGGTTTAAACTTTGAAGAACGATTAGGGTTACTTGTTGATCAGGAATCAACTGACCGTGAATCTCGACGATTAACGACCAGGTTACGGCATGCTCGCTTACGTCAAGAAGCCTGTATTGAAAATATCGACTATACGCACCACCGTGGACTCGATAAATCTGTGATAAAGACCTTGGCCTCATGCCAATGGGTCAAAGAACATCTGAATGTTTTGATCACCGGTCCTTGTGGCGTTGGTAAAAGCTTTATCGCCTGCGCGTTATCGCATAAAGCCTGTCTAACGGGTTATTCAGCTTTTTATCTACGTGCACCCCGGTTATTTACTGATTTAACGGTGGCCAAAGGTGATGGCCGTTATCCTCGTCTTATGAAATCTTTAGCTAAAACGAATCTATTGATTATTGATGATTGGGGCTTGTCCACATTAAGTGACAGCGATCGCACAGACCTTTTAGAAGTCTTGGAAGACAGGCATAATATTCAATCCACCATTGTCACCAGCCAATTACCCGTCAAGCACTGGCATGAGATCATTGGTAATGCCACGTTGGCCGATGCCATCCTTGACCGTCTGGTGCACAATGCTTATACTATCGAGTTAAAGGGCGAATCGATGCGAAAGGCAAAGGCTTCAAAACGTTCATTAAACTAAACCTTAGAGGATAAAATGAAAATAGTCTCAGAAGATAGAAAAAGCGAACTCTCTCTCCAAAAACATGATCCAAGTGATAGTTATAGTCCGTTCTCATTAAAAGCAAAGCTTACTCACAACAACAATGTTTTTGAAGGAGCTAATGACAAGGTGCAATTTTCGAATTTTGAATTGTCTCTTGTTGCACTTGAAAAGTTTTTAATCAAAAGAAACGGTGAAGTAATCTTTGATATGTCCGAAGACTGTAAAATTAGTTTTTTCAAATGGAATCAAAAAGGTGATGTCGGGCTTAAAGTAAAAGTATGTAAGAATGTCTTAGTTGCAGAGTCTGCAAAATATGCCCAATGGTGCATTTTGGGTGAAATGAAATTAAATGCTGAGTTTTTGACTCAGATGCTTGATGAATTGAAAGCTCTTAAATAGTTTAATCGTCGCTTCGCTCCGTTAGGGTTGGTAAAGTGGTAAGTGATTAGCGCGACGAGTGGTAAGACATTAGTACCTACGGTTGGAAAGAATTAACGCGCTCCGCAA
>CAZBJT010000256.1:0-3037 GCA_964492215.1 uncultured Planctomycetales bacterium
GGCTGGATATGCACCTGCACCGATATCGATATCATCAAAAAGACCGAAGAGCGTTTTCGCCTGCTTTCCCAGGAGCTTAATCAAAGCAATAAACAGCTGGAAGAATTTGCTTATGTAGCGTCGCATGACCTGAAAGAACCTCTGCATGTGATCTCTTCTTTTGTTTATCTTTTAGAAAGGCGCCTGCAGGTCAAATTAGGCGACCAGGAGCGGGATTATTTTAATTTCATTAAACAGGGTGTGACGCAAGCCCAGACTTTGATCAGGGAATTGCTTGAATACAGTTGCATCGGCAAAGAAAAGACATTAGAAGTCGTCAGTCTATCGTCGGTGGTGGTGGAAGTATGCAATAATTTGAAATTCCTTATTGAAGAATCAAAATCGGTCATTACGCATGAGGCTTTACCTCAGGTTAAGGCCAATCATTTAGAGATGGTGCAGCTTTTTCAAAACTTGATTGCCAATAGCATCAAATACCGAAATGAAAAGCCCCTGGAGGTCTCCATTTCGGTTGAATCACAGGATGACATGTGGGTTTTTGCTGTTAAAGACAACGGTATAGGGATTGAGCCTCAATTCCATGAGCGTATTTTCGGCATGTTCCAGAAATTGCATCCTAAATCGAAATATTCAGGTGTGGGTATCGGCCTGGCTATTTGTAAAAGGATCGTCGAGAATTATGGTGGAAAGATATGGGTGAAATCAAAGATCAGTGAAGGGTCCACCTTTTATTTCTCGATGAAGAAGGAGATATGAATATTTTAATCGTTGAAGACAGTGAAGCCGACCAAATGATCATGCGGGAGGCGTTTAAGGAAGCAGGGACCAAATGTAATTTATTAATGGTCAAGGATGGGGTCGAAGCATTGGAATTTCTTAAACAAGAAGGAGACTTTCAGACAGCCCCTAAGCCCCAGCTTATTATCCTGGATTTAAACCTTCCCCGGAAAAACGGCCGGGAAGTATTGGAAGAAATCAAAGGTAATGAAAAATGGGAGCATATTCCTATATTAGTATTCTCGAATTCCGAATCACCGCGGGACATTTGCCAATGTTATTCGCTGAATGTCAATGCGTATATGAATAAGCCGTCGGATTTTCAGTCATTTGTGGATCTGGCGCATGTTGTTGATAAGTTTTGGCTAAACCTGGTTCGGTATTGTTCACATAAATAAAAAGGACGGTCTATGGCTAAGAAAAGAATTATTGTCATTGATGATGAACCTTTGATCCCGATCTTAATGAGGGAGATAATTGAAGACGATCCTGATATTGAGATAGCCAGCATCGCCACGGATAAGGCCAAATTCCTGGATTTATTGTCACGCCATTCTTTTGATGCGGCTTTGGTCGATATATCATTCGGTGGTATGGAAGGCGGGATAGAGCTTTTGCGCATATTAAAGGAACGGGATATTTATTTACCGGCAGTCGTCTTGTCCGCGCATGATGAAATTGATTATGCCCTTAAGTGTTTGCAGGCCGGGGCCCGGGGTTATATTAATAAAAGATACATTTGTACGGACCTCACACGTGCCTTGCAAGAGGTGTTTAACGGAAACCTTTTTGTATCCGGAGACAGATCTGCCTATATCTTGAATAAGTATAAAATAGCATCTGTTGCATTTCCTCCTGTTTTTAAGTAGAATGCTGCCCATGGAAACACGCGCAACTTGCCTTAATTGCATGGATGGACGGGTGCAATTACCTGTTTTACAGTGGATCAAAGCCAATTACCCGGTGGATTTTGTGGATGTGATCACCGAAGCGGGTATGGATGGTGTTTTATCCAATCAAGCAGATATCAGTGAAGTGCTGCGCAGCATTGCGGTTTCCGTTAATGTGAATAAATCCACCCGTCTTTTTGTGGTCGGTCATTATGATTGCCGCGGTAACCCGGTTGAAGAGGGCCTGCATCACGAGCAAATCAGCAATTCCGCCAAACGTTTAAAGAGCCATTGGCCCACCCATGAGATCGTCGGACTTTGGGTCAATAAGAACTGGCAAGTAGACGTCATCTACAAGTAACCTTCCTAATATATTTTCTTTTCAGGCCTTTGCGTGTCATTGATTTTGGATGATTTGCAAAGGCCTTTTTGTTATTACACCCAGGTACAATTGCATTTTTTTGACCCCCACCTAGAATGGCCTTGTAAATACAACGTTATAGCAATGGAAGCGAAAGGAAGCCCCCCATGTTGGCAACAGAACAAGTTTCAGTAGTGCAGGCGATGGAACAAGATTTAGATTGTTGGGTAAGTTTAAGGAAACTTATAAAGAGTAATGGTTCAAGATTCTTTAAACAGGTCTTGAGAACTAGGAAGAGTAAAAACGGGCTTACAGGAAGAATGAAACTGGGTATCTAAAAAGGAGAATCATATGTTGAATTGGGCAGTTACTTTTTTTGTCATCGCCATTGTGGCGGCAGTATTAGGTTTTACAAATATCGCAGGTTCAGCGATAGACATTGCTAAGATCTTGTTCTTTGTGTTCTTAGTGTTGGCAATTGTCTCCTTTGTTTTTGGGAGAAGGGTATCCGTATAATTATTTAATTAATTTAACTCAAAAGGTGGAAGATCATGACTTTACAACACAGGTTTGGATTAGGAATGGTTTTATTAGGGGTGGGTGGTTTAATCGTTATCGCTGGCTGCAGCAGCAGTGGTAATAAGTATCCCAGTTTGGTCGGCCCGCGCGGTCCTGCTGGTCCTACCGGTTATGCAGGGGAACAGGGTGTAACAGGCCCTAGAGGTCCTTCAGGCGCTGCTTTAGGTGGTGAACGCGGTGGTGCAGGTCCAGATGGTCCTATGGGTGAACAAGGATATACAGGTCCCAGGGGTCCCTCAGGCGATGTCGCACGCGGTCCTTCCGGTGACGTTGGACCGTCTGGCCCTCGTGGTCAGCAAGGTCAAGTTGGGCAGCGGGGAGAACAGGGCGACAGTTTAGCTGGTTATACCGGTCCAACCGGTGCAGCCGGTCCTCAGGGTGCACGTGGTCCTGTGGGAGATGCTGGTGCGATAGGTCCGACCACCTATGG
>CAZBJT010000257.1:0-3028 GCA_964492215.1 uncultured Planctomycetales bacterium
TCTGTTCATTATTGTCAACAAAGACGACCGACGCATGCTCGACGGTGATCGACTTGATCGACAAAACAGGCAAAGCAGCCAAAGGATTTGCGGCGGGTGTTTTGGTTTCAGCCGGTTGAGCAGCCGGGGCTGGTGTTGTCCCTTCCTTAATAGGTGCCTGGCCGATGGTTTGCACATTGATAACACCCGCTTTATTACGGACCATATGGATTTGAGGTGATTTAAGCACAATGGCGGTGACTTGTATCTTTCTCTCCAAAATCAACGGCAATAATTGCACACCCAAATGGGCACCGTTCATGGCCATCAAAGGTTCTGAGCTGAATTGCGCATCATCCGCGACGGTGACCTTACCCACATCCAGTGTTAGGCCCTGCAGGGACAAATTCAGGTCCGCATGCGCAATAGACACCGGACGGGCAAGCGCTGTCGATGCAATTTGTTCGATCTGGGGCAAATACTTATTAATATCAAATGTCTTTAAGAAAATAAAAGCACCGGCAAAAACCACAACGAATAAGGTAAGAATAATAATGACGATGATTTTAACGGCTTTCATATACCCTCTCTAATTAATTGGTAGACGCTACCAATTCTTTTTATAGGCCGCGTTGGTCTTTTAGGCGGCTCATTTGGTCTTGGATGCGTTGGTCGGACAGGCGTTTTTGGTCTTGTATGGAATCACGGGCATCTTGGGCTTGCTGTTTATTACGCTCAACCAAATCCCTGATCCTCTCTTTGGTTGCCTGAATATAAACATCGTTTTGCTGTTTAACATCTTTTAGGCGCTGCTCATTGGTTTTGGCCATGTTAAGCATGGTTTGATTGCGGTTGGCAACGTCCTCGAGCCGGCTTAGCATTTGTGCATTTTGTTTGGCGGCCAAATCATTTTTCAAAGACTTGATTTGCTCATCTATCTCTTCAATGCGGTTACGCGTGTCTTGGGCATTAAGCAAATTCTTATTAATGAAATCCTCACGCTCGGCCACGGCCTGTACGGCATATTGCTCGAAACGGCCTTTGTTCAAACCATTTTCAATGGCCACCAAACTTAAATCATCATCCGTCTTATGGCGTATCTTACTTTGCTCTTCATTGAACTTGATTAACTGATTGCCAGCCTCGATAAACAAACGGTTCTTTTCATTTAAACCATCGGCCAACTGCTTGATACGCAGCCAATCAGCGCCGCTTTTATCCGACATGTCACGCACCATCTCAGACATGGATTGGCGCTGTTCCTGGGCCTGCTGCAAAAAAGCTTTCTGGTTCTGGATATTGTCCATCATGGCAAAACGCCGGTCTTTGATGCTTTCTAAGAGTTCCTGGCTTTTGGTTTTATTCGCCCATTCCTTATGATTAAAACCAAGCTTGGCCATGGCCCCGCTGAAAAGACCCGGCTGATCAGGACGGTTCATTTGCATGGTGACAAAACCGGCCAAAAAAACCACAATAAAAAGCCCGACGACTAAATAACTCAAATCTGACCCCTTTTGTTCACTAATATACTTTCTAAACCTGCCGCATCATTGACCGCAGGCAGGCAAACCTGGCCGCGGCACACGTGCGCTTGGGTAATCCCTCCCCGACGCAACGTCAGGACCTTGGCAGGCATGAAATATTTATACACTACTTTGAGCATTTTGGCAACCAGGCTATCGTCAGGGGCCCCTTCGATCGTAATACTGGTTAAATGGGCCTCATCGTCAATGGCGGACAATAAAACCGTATGGGCCGGCGGGGACCGTTTCAAAGAAGGCGCAAAGGCTTTAACAATACCCTTAAAAGAATCCTGATAACGCGGATCTTCGGTCAATCCATACAAACGCCATAAGCAGGATGCAGCCACGGCATTGCCCGACGGTAAAGCCCCGTCATAGGCATCTTTAGGCCGGGTGATCAAGGCTTCGGCATCGGACGCGGTCATAAAAAAACCCTGCCCGTCTGGGTCGGTAAAAAAGGTGATCATGGTATCGGCCATTTCCATGGCCTTGACCAAATACGTTTCATCAAAAGTAGCCTCGTAAAGCTCCAGGAGCCCATAAGTGAAAAAGGCATAATCTTCGAGGGTGGCGGTTATATCCGCATTACCTTTACGCCAGCGGTGCAGCAGGCGGCCGTCACGGTTTAATTGGGTCAGGATAAAATCAGCGGCACGGCGGGCTGCTTGGGTGTAGGTGTCATTCCCTAAGACCCTCCCCCCAAATGCCAGTGAGGCAATCATCAAACCATTCCAGTCGGTCAATACCTTATCGTCTAAATGCGGCCGAGGGCGCTTGGCGCGGGCCTGGAAAATTTTTAAGTGACTTTGTTCCAATCGTAAAGAAACGTCGTCGATGCTGAGACTGAAATGGTCTGCGGCCTCTTGCGGCCCATGCGCCAGATAGAAAATATTCCTGCCTGTAAACTCCCCATGCGGGTCAAAGGCTGCATTGCCTTGGGGTTCGACCCCGTAACAATAATTAAAGACCTGGGCTTCCTGGGGCGTCAATAAAGCGGTCAGTTCACTTTCGGCAAAAATGTAAAAAGCGCCTTCGCTATTATGCCCGCCTTCGGCAACAGGGCTATCCGCATCTTCAGCTGAATAGAAACCGCCCTGAGTGTCACACATGTCCCTTAAGACATAGGTGAATATATGTTCAGCCATGCGGGCATACTGAACTTCACCGGTGACCTGATAAGCCTCCAGGTAACTGCGGGCCAGCAAACTTTGGTCGTACAGCATTTTCTCAAAATGTGGTACGTGCCAGTTTGCATCGGTGGAATAACGGTGAAAACCAAAACCGATATGGTCCCATATCCCGCCCTGCGCCATGGCCTGCAATGTTTTTTCCACCATACTCAAGGCCTGGGGCTGCTCGGTACGCGCCTGATAACGCAATAAAAATGACAATGTATGCCCCATGGGGAATTTAGGCGCATGACCGAAGCCACCGCGTTCGGCGTCGAACTGCCCCAAGAAATGACGCCAGGCATGCTCAATGGCATCGGCCGCAACAAAGGCCTCGTCGCCGCTTGGCGGGGTCAG
>CAZBJT010000258.1:0-3023 GCA_964492215.1 uncultured Planctomycetales bacterium
CGCCAAGTTGGAACGGCGCGCTAATGCTATGCGGGAAAATGAGAAAAAAAGATAGTGGAGGCTTATGATGGCAAAGAAGACTAATGAGGCAGCAGTACTGGTGCGGGCTTTGATCGAGGTGTCGATCACCCCGCAAAAAGACGTTGGCTTTGACAATATTGCCGAACGCATTTACAGCTACCCGGAAGTTAAAAGCTGTTATTTAGTCTCCGGCGGTTATGATTTATTGGTGATTGTCGAGGGGAAGACCATACAGACGGTGGCGGATTTCGTTGCGGCCAAGCTGTCCTCAATGGCCAATGTCAAGCAAACCACGACCCATTTTCTCTTGCGCAAGTACAAAGAAGAGGGGCAGGTGTTCAAGCACCCCAAGCATGAGAAACGGCAAAATATTTCGTATTAAACGATCGGAGCAGTAAATTGCGTATTTCTAAAAAAGTTGATCAGTTAGCCCCCTCAGGGATCAGGGCTTTTTTCGATTTGGTTTTAGGGATGAAGGATGTGATATCGTTAGGTGTGGGCGAACCGGATTTCGTCACGCCTTGGCACATCCGCGAGAAAACCATCAGTTCCCTCGAGCAGGGCTATACCTCGTACACCTCCAATAAAGGCATGATTGAGTTAAGGCGCGAGATTTCCGGCTTCTTAAAGAAGCGCCAGAAACTTAATTTTGATGCGGAAGATGAGATCTTAATCACCGTGGGTGTGTCCGAAGCATTGGACTTGGCCATGCGCGCCATTTTAAATCCGGGTGATGAGGTTTTGATCCCGCAGCCGTGCTATGTGGCCTATGGCCCGGTGGTTGAATTAGCGGGCGGCGTACCGGTATTTATCGATGCGTCTTTGGCCAATGGTTTTAAGGTCACCCCTGAGGACATTGAGCAGCACTTAAGCAAAAAGACCAAAGCCATTTTGCTTAACTACCCCTGCAACCCGACGGGTGCGTCTTACAATCGCAAAGAATTAACCGCATTAGCCAAGGTCATTAAGAAACATAATTTGATCATCTTAAGTGATGAAATTTATGATGAGCTGACCTATGATTATGACCATACCTCGATCGTTACCTTGGAAGGTTTGCGTGAGCAGGCGATTTATTTAAATGGATTCTCCAAAGCCTATGCCATGACCGGTTTTCGCATCGGTTATGCCTGCGGCCCCAAAGACTTGATCGGGGCCATGACCAAGATCCATCAATACACCATGCTGTGTGCGTCCATCTCCGGGCAGATGGCGGCGATTGAGGCCTTAAAAGGCGGCCTGGCGGACATGACAGCCATGAAAAAAGAATATCACCGCCGTCGTGATTTTATCGTCGGTGCGCTCAATGACATCGGGCTGACCTGCCATAAACCGGAAGGTGCTTTTTATGTGTTCCCGTCGATCAAATCAACGGGCCAGTCGTCCATGGATTTTGCCAACAACCTTTTACAGAAACAAAAAGTGGCTTTAGTCCCGGGGGAGGCCTTTGGCCAATCCGGCCGTGACCATGTGCGGATATCCTATGCTTCCAGCTATGACAACCTCAAAGAGGCCGTAGCGCGTATGAAAATTTATTTAAAAAGATAAAACGGAAAAGAGGTGCTATGAGAAAAGAACACGCGCCAAAAGCTCCCCGTAAAAAAGATGATATTGAGTTTGAGATCGCTTTTTATGAAAGCATTTTAAAAGAAACGCCTAATTTTATCGAAGCATTAAGCGCCATCGGGGACCTGTACACCCGCGCCGGCCAATGGCAAAAGGGTTTGGATGTCGACGTGAAATTGACCGGATTAAGGCCGGAAGACCCGATCGTCTTTTATAACTTGGCCTGTTCCTATGCCTTGTTAAACCAGACCAGGCCTGCGTTGGCAGCACTGACTAAAGCCATTGAATTCGGTTATGATGATTTCGAGCACCTTAAAGGTGACACAGACTTAAGCAATCTCCTCAAAGACGCGCACGTGCAGGCATACATCAAGCAGGTTGAGAAGAAAAGAAAACCATCCAAGCAAGCGCAATAAAACCTCATTAATGAAACATTACCGTGAAGAGCTGTGGTTTCATACAAAAACCCGGCGGGCTTATATTAATATTACCGGACAAGTGCAGGACGCCATCGATAAGAGCGGCATTAAAGAAGGCTTGTGCTTGGTCAATGCCATGCATATTTCCGCCAGTGTGTATATTAATGACGACGAGCATGGGCTTTTAGGGGATTATGACAAGTGGCTGGAGAAATTGGCCCCGCATGAACCGGTCAATCAGTACCGCCACAATGACACCGGCGAAGACAATGCAGATGCGCATTTAAAACGCCAGATCATGGGACGGGAAACGGTCGTGGCCATCACCAAGGGGCAATTGGATTTCGGCCCCTGGGAACAGATTTTTTACGGCGAATTCGACGGTCGCCGGGATAAACGTGTATTAATCAAAATCATAGGGGAGTAAGTTATGAGTTTAGTGGTTTTAGGTACAGTGGCATTGGATCATGTGAAAACCCCTTCCGGTGCCAAGAAGGACATGTTGGGTGGTTCTGCCGCACATTTTTCCATGAGTGCCAGGCTTTTTACCGACGTGCATTTGGTGGCGGTGGTCGGCCGTGATTTTCCCCAACGGCATTTGGATTTCTTGAAACGCAAAGGCATTAATTTAACATCTCTGGAAGTCGGCCGCGGCAAAACGTTCCGCTGGCGCGGCGAGTATAAAAAAGGCGATTTGAATTCCGCATTGACATTAGCGACGGAGTTAGGCGTCTTGGGCACGTATGTGCCGCAATTGGCAGACCATCAGAAAAGTTTACCTAATGTGTTCTTGGCCAATATAGACCCTGATGTGCAGATGAAATTATTGTCGATGATGAAATCCCCGCAATTGATCGGGCTCGACAGCATGAATTTGTGGATCAATATCAAGCTCAAGTCCCTCAAGCGTTTGATGAAGCAGGTGCATTTGTTTGTCGCCAATGACGGTGAGGCCAAGGCCTTGACAGGTGAGCACAATATCATTGCTGCAGCCCGGGCTTTGCGCCGGATGGGGCC
>CAZBJT010000259.1:0-3022 GCA_964492215.1 uncultured Planctomycetales bacterium
GGCAACCCTGGACGATCATGTGTTTTTAAAGACCTTTGATATTGCCACCGAAGTCAATGCGGCACTGAAATTGGAATTAGCACAAATGCATGCCATTGACATGTTAAACGCACAAGGATTACTTACGACTGTCTCAACTTGTTTTACAGTTGATGCCTTTGGTCACCTGGCGCATCATGACTCGTCGGGGAAAGTGCGCGCGGTATTCAGTGTCCGGGAAAATAAAATCTTATACTGGAAAGAAAAATAATTGTTTTTCTAATGGAGTCGTTTGGAAATTTAGTTATAATACATCTAAATATATTACAAGCCTAAAGGGTGTCCATGTTTGGTTCTGACAAACGTTATCTAAGTATATCAATCAATGAAGCCGCCGTTAAAGTTGCACAAGTCAAATCCTCAGGCTTAGTTGAAAAAGTAGCCTGCGGTGCTGCCTCTGATGCTGCTGATAAAGATCAATTAGCTAAGATCCTCAAAGGTCTTTTAAATGGTTTTGACCGCAAGGCATCGGTATTTTGTGTCATACCTGCCAATGCCGCTACGGCCAAGAACATTGAAGTTCCTTCCTCAGATCCGGAAGAGATCAAATCCATTATCAATTTGCAAGCCAGCCGTCATACGCCTTATTCCCGCGAAGAAGTGTTGATCAGCTACAGCAATTGCGGGGCGGGTACGGCCAATAATACGAAAATCCTTTTGGTCATTGCCCATCGCAATGTGGTTAAAGACCGTGTCGATGTCTTAGAGAAGGCCGGGCTTAATCCTGACCGCATCGTTTTTGTGCCTGAAGGCATTGCACGTTTCTATGCCAAAGCGTTGAATCTGAAAAAAGATGCGGCCCCCATCGGCGTCATTGATGTATCGGTAAATGCCATTCATTACATCATTTTAGCCAGAGGTACCTTGGCCTTTGTCCGTCATATCCCCATCGGTGTTAAAGCCATTATGGAAGGTGCGGATGCCCAAGCGAAATTGATCGAAGAATTCAATAAATCTATTGCTGCTTTTGCCAATGAAGATATCGGCCAACCGCCGGAATCCTATGTGATCACAACCGACCATGAAGCCGTGCGGAATTTATTGCCGGCTTTAGAGGAAGCCTTGAAAGTACATTTCAGGGCCAGCCCGTTCACGCATTTCATCAAGGGTTCTGCGGCCATTAAGAGAAAATTAGATAAAGAATATGCGGATGATTCTTTCCTGGATGTTATAGCTCCGGTGGTGGTAGCCAATAAATGTGATGTCAATCTCATGCCGGAAGAGATGATCCACAAAAAGACTGTCGAACGCCAGAGCAAAGAAGGCTTCCGGGCCGGTATCACGGCTTTGGTGATGATGATTTTGATCGTCGCTATCAGCATGAGCCGCATTTATTTTAAAGACACATTCCTAAATAAGAACCTGCGTGAGCAATATTCGGTCCAACGCAAAGAAGTCGAAGCGCTTGAAGCACGCATCAATAAAACCAAGATCGTTCACGATTACTTGCAAAAACGCATGGTTACATTGGATACCATCCATGAACTCTATGCGGTGACGCCTAAAACCGTTTACTTGAATAATATCAACATGGATGAAGATGGCAGCCTTACCATCGACGGTGTTGCTGATTCCATGTCAGAAGTATTCTCTTATGTGAAGGCCTTGGATGATTCTCCGATGTTTAAGGCGGTAAAAACCAAGTCCACGGCTACTAAAAAAGAGCGTAATAAAGACGTGGCTGCTTTTGAGATCACCTTTAAATTAGAAGATTCAAGTACGGCATCAAATACGCAATAGGATAGGAGTTTTCTCGTGATTCAAACGATTCAGAAATTCATTGCCGGATTGACCAGCAACCAGAAGCAACTATTGCTTATTGCCGGTGTGCTTGTTGGTGCGGCGCTTTTTGACCGTTTGCTGATCGGGCCTACCGTATCCCGTTTATCTGATATCGATCAGGATATTATTAAAGAAAAAGGGGTCATCAAGCAGGATTTGCATTTCTTGGGGTATAAAGACCGTATTGTCAAGGAAAGTGAAGCCTTAGAGGTTTACCTTACTAAAGATGTAGCCACCGAGGAAGAAATGCTTTCGGCATTTTTAAAGAACGTTGAAGACTTGGCCAGTCAAGCCAAGATCGTCGTTGGCAAAATCAGTCCTGTAGCCGGGCAGCAGGAGAAGGAATATTTAAAATACCAAGCCGATCTGGAGTGTTCCGGTAAATTCTCGGATGTTATTTCTTTTATGCATTTAATTGATGCGTCCCCAGACCTTATGAAAGTCACCAAATTTACCCTCGGTGCTAAAAAAGGTGAGGGTGATGATATTGTCAAAGCCACCATGAGCATTGAGAAAATTGTGGTGGCCTCCAAACCGGCAGAAGTTAAGGCTGTTGCAAAAACGCCTGACGCGCCAGCTGTTTCCAAGTAAGTTTTACCTTCCTCTCGACTATGCGTTCATTTTTTATCTCAATCCTTTTTATTTCGTTTTTTTGTTTTGTCCCTGCGGCGCAAGCTCAATCGGTCAAGGCCTTGTATGAACAAGCGCTTGATGCCTGCAATGCCCAGCAATACGATACCGCCATCAGTTTGTATAAACAGATCATTGAATTAATGCCGACATTCGCACCTGCATATAATGGTTTAGGCATGGCCATTAAAAGTTCGTCCGGCGATGAAGACGAGGCTATTTATTATTTCAATACCGCTTTACGTTATGACCCCAATAATATTCAGGCTTATGATAATTTGGGACGTCTTTATTACGGCCGCCAGGATTATGATAAGGCCCAGGATGCTTTTGAGAAGGCCTTAAAAATAGACCCGCAATTAATGGAAGCCAAGATGTCGCTGGGGTGGATTTATTTATTGGCCCGGTCTAATCCGGCGAAAGCGGTGAAATATTTTAAGGATGTGTTGCGTACGAATCCGAGTCCTAATACATCGTTTGGTTTAGGGTTGGCTTATTTTGCCAATAATCAGCGGGAAGAGGCATTGGACATGATTACCACATTAAGGAGCATGGGCAGTGAGGACTTAGC
>CAZBJT010000260.1:0-2992 GCA_964492215.1 uncultured Planctomycetales bacterium
CCTTGCGTGAAGTATTGGTCGCCCATGTTAAGCAGCAGGGGTCATCAGTCGATCAAGACCGTTTACGTTTTGACTTTGCCCATTTCCAAGGCATTAAGCCTGAAGAAATGAATAAAATAGAGTCTCGCCTCAATGAATTTGTTGCCAAGCAGGATACGGTGATCAAAGAAGTTTTACCTTTGGAAGAAGCCAAGAAAAAAGGCGCTTTGGCTTTCTTCGCCGAGAAATATGGTGATGTGGTCAGGGTCATTTCTATCGGTGATTATTCCCAGGAATTTTGCGGCGGCACACATGTGGCCAATACCCGTGACATTGAAGCCATTAAGATTTCTTCCGAGAGTTCGGTGGCCCAGGGCATACGCCGCATCGAGGCTGTTACAGGTAAAGCCACGGTTGCGGCATTGTTGGATCAAAAGCGTCAAGAAGAAGCAGCTAAAGAGCAAGCGCAGCGCCTGAAAGAAATAGAACGGCAAAAACAGAATGCGGATTTTGATCAAATGAAGAATTCATTGGATGAAATGATCTTAGGTGCAGTAGATGTTAAAGGTATTAAGGTGGTTTCTCGATGCCTGTTAGGTGCTGATATTGGCATGTTGCGTAAATTATCCGACTTATTAAAGCGTAAATTACCCTCAGGTGTCTTTGTCCTCGGCGCTAAAACATCGGAAGATGCATCCTTGGTTGTTTCTGTCACAGATGATCTGGTAGCCCAAGGCATCAAGGCCAATGATATTGTGGGGCGTTTAGCGCCGCTTTTTGGTGCCAATGGCGGTGGAAAGCCGCAATTAGCCCAGGCGGGGAGCAAAGAGCCTCAGAAAATAGAAGCGGTAGTGGCACAAGCCAAGGACATGATCGTCATATGAAATTAATCAAGCAAACCGGCCAGAACATTGAGAAATTGTATAATCGCGGGCTGGCTTTTCGCCGTAAGACTATCGAAGAGAAAGTGCGCGCCATCATCGACGATGTGCGTTTAAACGGCGATGAGGCATTGATCAAATACACCCGCCGTTTTGACGGGGTAAAATTGACCCCGCGTCAATTGACGGTCGCGGAGAATGAGATTTCTTCCGCTTTCCAGAATATCACACCGGAATTTGTCGGTCATTTAAAGACCATTATCAATAATGTTTCAACCTATTATAAAAAACAGCGGAACAAGCCGTGCAAGGTGCAAGGCCGCGACGGGGTTTTGCTCAAAGAAGAAGTACGGCCTTTAGACTCGGTGGGCATTTATATCCCGGCGGGGACAGCACCTTTAGTTTCTTCCGTATACATGACAGCCGTGCCTGCTTTGATCGCCGGTGTTAAGCGGGTGGTGATTGTAACGCCACCCAATAAAGAAGGTCATGTGAATCCCTATATTTTGGCGGTAGCTAATTTATTAAAGGTCCGTGAAATTTATAAGCTCGGCGGAGCACAGGCCATTGCTGCTTTAGCATTAGGTACTAAAACTATCCCTAAGGTCGATAAGATTGTGGGCCCAGGTAATATGTATGTGACGGAAGCCAAGCGTCAATTGTTCGGTTATGTGGATATTGATATGCTGGCTGGCCCGACGGAATTGGTGGTCATTGCTAATCGTTATAGTAATGTGGATTATGTGGTGGCTGATTTAGAGGCTCAAATGGAACACGTGGGCGGCTTGTCGATTTTAATCAGCACATCCAAGCCATTGATACAGCAAGTGAAGAAACGTGTGGCTAACGGCTATTGCATTTATTGCAAGAATATTAAAGAGGCGGTTGAGATCGCTAATAATATTGCGCCAGAACATTTACAGATCATGACTAACAATGCGCGCACGGTAGCCAAGCAGATCAAACATGCGGGCGCCATTTTCTTAGGGCCTTACAGCCCGACGGCTTTAGGTGATTATGCCGCCGGACCAAGCCACGTATTGCCCACCATGGGCACGGCACGGTTTTTTTCGGGGTTATGTTTATCGAGTTTCACCAAAACCAGCCACGTGATTTCATATTCCAAGAAGGCATTGGAAAAGGTAAGGGCGCCGCTAGAAAAAGTGGCCCATTTAGAAGGTTTAGTTAAACACGCAGATTCAGTCAATGTAAGATTTAAGTAATAGGTGTCATCCCCGAATGTTTCTATCGGGGATCCAGACAAGTAGCAAAAAAGGGGACATATGCGCAAAGCAGAACAAGAACGTAAAAGCAAAGAAACTCAAATTAAAGTTATTTTAGAAATCGATGGGACTGGTCAATCAAAAGTCTCCACTCCCATTGGATTCTTAAACCATATGTTGGATCTTTTTGTCTTTCACGGGTATTTTAATTTAGATTTGTCCGTTACGGGTGACACTCATATTGATATTCACCACACCAATGAAGACATCGGCATTGTTTTAGGCAAGGCTTTTAAAAAAGCGCTCGGCGAGGAAAAAGCCGGCATTAAGCGTTTCGGTTATGCCTATGCACCCATGGAAGCAACGGTTGGCCGTTGCGTGATTGATATTTCCGGCCGCGGGTATTTTAAATTTAATTGTGAAGGTACCATGCCTGCTCAAAAGGGCACAGATGGTTATGAGTTCTCCCACTTTGAACATTTCATGGAAAGCTTTGCCCACAATTTAGGGGCGACATTAAGTTTCACTTTACAAAATCCGAGTGATGATTTACATACCAATCTGGAAACCATGTTCAAATCTTTGGGGTTGGCCTTAGACCAAGCCACGACCGTCGATCCTCGCCGTGAAGGCCAGGTACCGTCTACTAAAGGGATTATAGATTAAGCGCGTTCTCACAGTAGTGGCATGTTGAAATTAAATTTGCAATTAAGTAACATATATGTTACTATATGATTAGGGTAGAAGAATATATAACAGCAGAAGGAAAAAGCCCGTTTGCTGAGTGGTTTAATGGCCTCGATGCGCAGGCCGCAAATAAAGTGAACGTTTATTTGATTCGCATCGGGCAAGGAAATAGTTCAAATCTTAAGCCGATTAAGGGTGCCTTTCAGGAGGTTATCGTTGATT
>CAZBJT010000261.1:0-2986 GCA_964492215.1 uncultured Planctomycetales bacterium
TGCTTAAAAAAGGATTGCGGGCAACCGCGCCCCGGATAAAGAAAGGTGTGTCGAGGTCGATAAAATCAAAACCGCCGATGCCGGTCGCCACATGCGCGGATGCGGTCATCGCCAAATTACTTTCCATCATGCCGCCGATCATGAGTTTGACACCTTGGGCCTGGGCCCAGCGGGCGATCGCCACCGCATGCACGAGGCCCGTTTTCATCAATTTGATATTAATGGCACCGACCGACTTGTCCTTAATAAGCTGCAAGACTTGCGGCAGGGATGAAGCGCTCTCATCGGCACACACACAAACCTTGGATTTACGGGCCACTTCCCTTAATCCCTCCAGGTCCGCTTTAGGCACCGGCTGCTCGAGCAAATCCACGCGAACGCCTGCTTTTTCCAATTGCTTTAAAAAGCTTAACGCCTGTTTAGCTGAAAAGCCCTGATTAGCATCGAGGATGATCTGCGATTTTTTAACGATGGACGCGACCGCAACGACGCGTTTAAAATCTAAATCCATGTCGCGGCCGATCTTGATCTTAAAGGCACGAAAACCTGCCGTATAAAATTCTTTTGTCTTAGCCATGGTCTCAGGTAAATCAGCAATGACGATGGTGATGTCTGTCTTAAATGACTGCGGCTTGTCCGTCCATAGACGCCATAGCGGCATGCGCAAGTAACGGGTCAATGCGTCGAGCACGGCCATTTCAACCGCTGCAACCGCGGCCTTATTATCCGCCATGGCTGCATGGGCCAGGCCCGATATGGTCAAATAATCGCTGACCGGGTAACGGCGCAGGACTTTCCTGAAATTGTTTAAATTACGCACCGTCTGCGGGATGGTCTCGCCGGTGATATGGGTGGCCACGGCCGCTTCGCCAAACCCTTTGATCCCTCCTTCCAATTCAACAGTCAACAGCACATTGTCCAAACTGTCATGTTGACCCGTGGCGATGCGAAAAGGCTGATTAAGCACGGCCTTAAGTAATGTGACGGAAATATTGTTGATACGGCAGGAACTATTCACCGGCATTGACCTCGACTAAACGGTTAATGCGTTTGAGCAAAGAATTTTTGCTTGAGCCCTCGCCTAAAGAAAGGTCGGAGACCACCACCCGGTTTAGCGAACGGGTAATCTCTTTTTCAACCCCCGGCTGCCTATACCCGGAAGTTTCTTGAATGACATAAGGGGTTCCGTCGACCAAACCTAAATAAAGCATGATATGGCCTTTCATGGGCAAAATAGTGATGGCGCCTGTAACCTTGGCCAGGGCATCCATCTTAGACTCACGGCCATCCCGCTCGGTAAATTCTGTCAAGACGACACCGCTTTGGCCTTGCTCTTTGGAATTACGCGGCAATACGATACCCACGGTGGCAAAAACCATTTGCAAAAACCTGGAGCAATCCTGCTCGCCTTCCACATCTCCCCAGCCATAAGGCTGATTCAGCATGGCAAAGGCCTGATTATAAATGGTCCGCGGGGTGTACGGCAAATAGCCGACGGAAACATCCGCCTCATTCATGAACGCTTCCTGCAGCACCAAACGGCCTTCTTTATCAACGGCTGGTATATTGACACTGACCCGGCCTTCATCAACACCTGCCATCGGCAAGTGCGTACCCATGCGCACCATGTCGTAAAAATCTGTCATCTTTTCATTAAGAAAAATGTCCGCCTTGGGCTTGATGACGACCGCAATATTTTCTTCGGCGGCGAATAATTTTACGGTGTTAATGTCTCCTAATGCAATGTCCTTGACCGCCACCCACCCGTCGCTAATCTGGGAGATCACATAATACCACTGCTTGTCAGCCGATACATGTACGACCGCGACCGGCGTGCCCACATCCAGGCCGCTGTTTTGTATTTGGTCAAAATCAATATCATCTTTTTGCTCGTATAAAGGATCACCCGTTGGCAATAGCCGTTGATAGGTAAAATGCGTCACCAGCCCGTAACGGGGCGTCACGCCCAAAACAATGCCGGTCAAATTCATATTGCGCTTGACCTTGTCGATGAATTGGGTGTCGTCCCGCACACCCTGGGCGGTGTAATACCCTTTATTGTGAAAGCCATCGATGGTATTGTCAAAATCCTGAGCCAGCGATTCTGTTTTAAAATCGCGGGTGATGGCAAAAATATCCTTGGTCAAATTAAGCTCATCCTGCACATGATGGTTAAACCGGGCAATGCCCTGAAGGTTCATCACCACCCGGTCGGGATTGGTATGATGGCTGATCCAAAAACCCGCCGTCTTCATCTGGCGCTGGGTGTGCGGCAAATGGCTGGGCGGTGCATAGGACAATTTCTCCTCGGCCAAGGCCAGACCGCAACTCAAAATAAACATCGTGCACAGCATCAGGGTTTTTATCTTCATGCGCGTCCTTTATTGTCGGTATCCGGATAAATAAACTCAATGGGTGTGACAATGTCCGGGTGCAGGCTTTTATGCACGGGGCAGGTATGGGCGGCGTTCTCTAATAAGCTGTGTTTATCCGCCGGGATGCCGGGGGCCATATGCAATGTCACCGTAATAGTGCCGATGCGGCGCACGGGGGCCGTGATCATTTCCTTAGTCACTTCAACGCGCGTGCCTTTTAAGTCGATTTGATGACGGGCCGCAGCAATGCCCATGACCGTCAACATGCATGAACCTAAGGCGGATGCCACCAAGTCCGTCGGTGAAAAGGCCTCGCCCTTGCCCATATTGTCTTTGGGCGCATCAGTCAAAATAACACTGCCGGATTGTTCATGGGTCAAGCGGCAACGCAAATCACCTTCATAAACCATACTTATCTTTACCATGCCATCTCCTATTTTGTGATTCTTCATAAAATAGCTGCTTAATGTGCTTTTGACAATACATTTTCAGGATGTTAGGCTATGGGCTATGTCGAATAGATCGAGTCCTCATGCTTTTAGTGAAGCCTTAAAGATCCATGATGTGCGTTTCTTTATTGGCTCCGTCGGGTCATTTACCTTGGCCAGCCG